>WFYK01000001.1 GCA_015490105.1 Aquificaceae bacterium
AGAACCGTAACTATGGGTGTTGTGTCCGCTCTCAAGAGAACCATAGGCGTAACCCAGTATGAGAGTTTCATACAAACGGACGCGGCTATAAATCCAGGAAACTCGGGAGGACCACTCATAAACATCTACGGTGAGGTTATAGGCATAAACACCGCCATAGTGGCTACAGGTCAAGGACTCGGTTTTGCCATACCCATAAACCTCGCAAAATGGGTGATGGATCAGATCCTCGAGAAAGGAAAGGTCATAAGGGGTTGGCTCGGTGTCGTAATACAAGACATAACGCCGGACATAGCGGAAGCTATAGATGTTAGGGAGGGCGTTCTCATAGCTCAAGTTATGCCCGGGAGTCCTGCGGACAAGGCGGGTTTGGAGGCGGGAGACATTGTTATAGAGGTGGACGGTAAGAAGATACGTGAAGCCAGAGAACTTCAGTTCACCATAATGAAAACCCCACCCGGAACGAAGGTAAAGCTCAAGATCCTCAGGAACGGCAAAGAGAAGGTTATAACCGTAAAAGTGGGTGAATTTCCCGAAAATGTGGGACCGCGATCGGGAGAAATGAGCGAAGAGGATCTCGGTCTCAGCCTCAGGGATATGAGCGAAAGGGAAGTTAGGCGCTTCGGGTTTGAAGGTGTCGTTGTCACGGGTGTCCTTCCGGGAAGTCCTGCAGGGAGGGCAGGCCTGAGGCCCGGAGATGTGATCATAAAGGTGAACAACATCAGAGTAAGAAACGTGAGGGAGTTTTATAAGGTAATAGATGACCTCAAGAAAGCGGGCAGGAGTAAAGCCCTCCTGCTCGTAAGAAGAGGTTCAGCCAACCTGTTCCTTACTATGGATCTGAGGTAAGAGCCATGCCGGATACTGAGCAGGAACTTATAAATCAGTATCTGAGACGTATCTCAAAGATACCTCTTTTGAAGCCTGAAGAGGAGAAGGAGCTCGCAAGAAGGGCAAAGCAGGGAGACGAGGAGGCTCTGAAGAAACTTGTAGAATCTAACCTGCGCTTTGTAGTAAGCGTAGCAAAGCAGTATGTAGGCTATGGTTTGCCCTTTTCCGAACTTATAGCTGCGGGTAATTTGGGTCTCTTGGAAGCTGCAAAGCGCTTCGATCCGGACAGAGGTGTTAAGTTCATCTCTTACGCGGTTTGGTGGATAAGGCAGGCTATAATGCAGGCCCTCTCTCAGCAAACGAGTGCGGTCAGGATCCCTTTAAAGCAGTCTCACGTGATAAGCAAGGTAGGAAATATTTACTCTGAACTCCTCAAAAAGCTCGAAAGGGAACCTACGCCCGAAGAGGTGGCAAAGGAATACAGTAAGGAAGTGATCGCGAAAGAGCTTGAAAAGGAACTCGGAAGGAAACCCACCGAGGAAGAAATAGAAAAGAAGCTCCAAGAGGAAGGACTCAAAATTTCCCCCGACGAGGTGGAAAAGTGCCTACAAGTTTGCAGGATGCCCCTGTCTTTGGATGCTCCCGTAGGTGAGGGTGAAGATACCCAGTTTATAGATTTCCTCAGCAAGCACGGAACCGCTGATGTGGAGGAGAACGTTCTGAGGGAAGTCCTCGAAAAGGAAATAAAGGAGATCCTCTCAAAGCTCCCCGAAAAGGAACGCAAGGTTATAGAACTTCGCTTCGGTTTGGGGGGGAACGAACCCAAAACTTTGAGAGAAATCGGTGAGATCTTAGGTGTGTCGCGTGAAAGGGTTCGCCAGCTTGAGACCCGTGCACTCAGGAAACTTAGAAGCTTGGCGATGAAAAGACACCTAAAAGACTTCCTGAGCTAAGAGATGGAGGGGGTTCTCCTACTTAACAAGCCCAAAGGTATAACTTCCGCAAAGGCGGTGGAAAAGGTCAAAAGGGCTTTCAAAACGAAGGCGGGTCACACGGGAACATTAGACCCGATCGCCACCGGCCTTATTATCGTTCTCTTGGGCAGGGCTACGCGCTTTTCTTGGATCTTCACGAGGATGGACAAAACTTACAAGGTAAGGGCGCTTTTGGGGGTAGAAACGGACACATACGATCTGGACGGAAACGTAGTATGTGAAAGAGAGGTGAACGTATCCTGCGAGGAGGTAAAAGAAGCCCTGAAAGATTTTTTAGGAGAAGTAATCCAGATCCCTCCCCCTTTTTCCGCAAAGAAGGTAGGAGGCAAAAGAGCTTATAAGCTCGCGAGGAAGGGTATAACCGCACAGCTCAAACCTGTGAAAGTCAACGTTTATTCCTTAGAGCTCATCGACTGCGTGCTTCCCGAAATAGAGGTCAGAATGAGGGTATCTTCGGGGACTTACGTCAGAAGCATCATCCACGATCTCGGACAGAAGCTTTCCTGCGGAGCCTGTGTCAAAGATCTCGTAAGGGAGTCGGTAGGACCGTTCAGGGTTGAAGACGCGGTAGATTTAGAAAGGATCATCCAAGATCAGGAAAGGGATAAATACGTCATCCCAATAGACGAAGCCCTCTCTTTTCTGCCTGCGGTAAGCTTGAATATATTTTCCGCGAAGAAGGTTCTAAACGGAAACCCGGTTTTGATAGAAGAAAAAGACTACGAAGGCCTCGTGAGGGTATACCTCAACGAGACCTTTATAGGTGTGGGACACCTAAGGAGCGGTGTCTTGAAACCAGAAAGGCTTCTGCCCGTTACTTTCTCCTTACGTAGTCGGTAAAGACATAGTCTTTATGTTCAACCGCTTTGTGGCAGGAAAAGCACTGCATGTAATCCTTTGCACTTTTCCCGAAGACCTTGTATTTTCCGGTTTTAGCATCGTATACAAAACGGGCGAATCCCCATCCCGCTGTGTCTTTAAACCTCTTGGAATCCTTTATCATGAACTCGACCCTTTGAATTACGTCCGGTTCCACCGACGCGGGGAATGCGGGATTTTTCTTCAAGCTGTATCCTATCTTTACCAAAATTGAACCGTCTGGGAACTTCTTCATCCCTTGCCGGTAGGCTTCTACAGCTATGGGGTTACCGATTATGTATCTGAGCTCGTTCTTGTCCGTCCTGTAGTGAGTCGCTACCACGTGCCAATTTTCGTAGCCCTTTATTACCCCGAACTTAAGGCCCGTAGGAGCTTCCAGATCCCAATCGTCCGCAAAGGCAAAACTCGACAGGGCAAGAGCCAACATAAACTTTTTCATTTCTCTACCTCCTGTAGGTTTTTAGGTTTTTGTTAAAAAGATAAACCGCCTTTTTGAAGTAAAGTTGAAAGCTTTTTGAAAATCCTTTCAAATTTTTGGTAATGAGGGGAAAGATACTTATAGTTGAAGATGACCCGCTTATGGCGGATATGATAACGCGTTATCTTGAGAGGGAAGGCTTTAATACTAAGTGGGCAAAAACGGGTTCCCAAGCGAGGGATCTTTTTCGGATTTTCAAGCCCGATGTGATCGTCTTAGACCTCATGCTCCCTGACGAGGATGGTTTTGAAATCTGCAAGGACCTTTCCAAAAGCGAGGTGATGATTTTGATCTTGACCGCGAGAGACTCTGACGAGGACAAGATCGTAGGACTCGAGATAGGAGCGGACGATTATATGATCAAGCCCTTTAACATGCGCGAGCTCATAGCAAGGATAAAAGCCCTTCTGAGGCGCAAAACCAAAGTTCGCTCTTCAGCAGAGAACATGATCGTGGATGATTTTGAAATACGCGAGAACGAGATGAAGATACTCGTAAGAGGTAAACCCTTAGATCTCACTCCTAAGGAGTTTCTTATACTCAAGAAACTTCTCCTCAACAGAGGGAAAGTCCTCTCCAGAGATCAGATCGCGAGGGACATTTACGGAATAGATGTGCCTGACTACGATAGGATAGTCGACACTTACATCTACAGGATAAGAACTAAGCTCCTTGAAATAGATAAAAGCCTTGCAAACAGAATAAAGACCGTAAGGGGGGTAGGATACCGCTTTGAGTAGGATATCTTTCTTCAAGCTTTTGTTTTTCGTCCTTTTTGTAACCTACCTCGTGGTAGCAAGCCTGATAGCTTTCTTTACCGTAAAGATAGTAGGCATCCCCATAGGCAAGAAGATGTTTACCAAGATAGTTCTATCAATAGTAGCCTTTATTCCTGTATACGCTTTGGTAGCTTATGCTGTTTCAAAGATCCTCACGAGGGACATATCCAAGATAGCCAATCACATCAAAAACGTTCCTTTCTCACAGGATGTTCCCAAGAGCTTCATAGAGGAAGTTGACAGGCTCTCTGAGGTAATAAGGTTTCAAACTCAGAGGATAGGGTCCTTAATAGAGGCTCAGAGGTTGACCCTATACCGTTTAGCTCACGACCTTAGAACGCCTCTGACAAACCTGAGAAACGTCCTTCAGGCGATAAAGGACAGGGTTATCCCGCCAGAGGACACGGAAACCTATTTAGAAAAACTCCTCAAAGAAATAGATAAGATCGAGACTCTACTTGAGGAAGCCCTCCAAGGCTTGAAAAAGGTAAGCAGGAAATCGAGAGCTCAAAGGGTAATGCTAAAGGCATTCCTTGAAGATCTTACCGATCTTTGGAATCTCAGATTGTCCGATAGGGACGTTAAGGTAATCTTAGAATGCAAAGAGGAGTTAAGTTTGAACGTATCACCCATAGACCTTGAAGAAATCGTAAACAACCTTATTGAAAACGCGGTCAAACACTCAAATACGCGGACCGTTAAGGTCAGGGTTAGCGTCAAAGACCGACAAGTTCTCGTAGAGGTAGAGGATGAGGGGGGAAACGTAAAGGGTGCGGATCTTATGAAAGCTTATGAGAAGGGAAGCTTGGGCCTTTATATAGTCAGGGAGCTGGTGTGGAGAAACGGAGGGGACTTTAAGATAGAATCGAGGGAAAAATCGACTACAGCGGTGGTTTCTTTTCCGCTCATCTGAGATAACGCCTTATGTTTCTGAGGTGCTCTCTGTAGGTTCTGCTAAATATGTGTTTTTTTCTCCTCGGGTCGAGGACAAAATATAGGTAGTCTACCGGTGCTGGATTCAAGGAGGCCCTCAAGGATACCTCTCCCGGATTGCAAATGGGTGTGGGAGGAAGGCCGAAGTAGAGATAGGTGTTGTAAGGGTCGTCTATTTGTAGATCCTTTTTCGTAAGTCTTCCTTTCCAAAGACCCCTTCTCTTGAGTGCGTATATGACCGTCGGGTCTATCTGGAGTTTCATTTTCCTCTTTAGGCGGTTGTATATGACCGCAGCGATAAGGGGTTTTTCCTCATCCCTGAAGGTTTCTTTTTCCACCATAGAGGCTACGGTAACCCACTCTTCTAAAGAGAGGTTTCTCTCGGAGAGCTTTGCCCTCATGTCCACAGTCTTTTCAAGAAAGTTCCTAAACATAGTATCTATCACTTTCAAAGGGTGGGTGTTTTTGGAAAAGTAATAGGTATCCGGAAAAAGGAATCCCTCAACGGTAGGGGTGGAAAGCCCGTAGCCTTTCGCTACGTCTTCCGAGGTGGCAAACTTTATGAAATCTTCCTTCCTGCATATACCTTTTTTATCAAGTATCTCCGCTATGTCGTATATGTCACTGCCTTCCGGAACTACTATTCTGTGGAGTTTGTGCAGACCTTTCGATATTTTCTCGTAAACGTCAAAGGGGGAAACGAAGCCTTCGAACTCATACTCTCCCGCTTCAAGCTTTTTTCTCTTTACCGCATGGATGATCAAAAAAGAAAACCCTGTCCTGAGAAGCCCCTCCTCTTCTAAGATCTCTACAAGTTCAAGGGTAGGAGTCCCGTAAGGTATCTCAACGGTTTTGGGCTTTTCCAAGTAAACGGGCATAAAAGAGTATCCAGTATAGAGACTTATCGCCAACAGGAGGGAAACGAGAATAAGAATTTTCTTCATAGGCTGTTTAGGTATTCGGTTAAGATCTCCTGAGCGGAAAGGGCATCGATTTTTTCTTTGAGCTTCTTTGAACCCTTAGCCTTTTCACTCGCGGACAGGGTGGTGTATCTTTCGTCCCAAAACACTATTTCCGCATCCACTTCGTTCTTTAGACTCTCAACAAACTTTCTTACTTCTTTTGCCCTCTGTCCTTCTCTGCCGGAAGGTGTGAGAGGAAGTCCGACCACAATTCTTGATACACCGAATTCCTTAACGAGCTTTTTGATCTCTTCAAATACCCTCGGGGAGTTCTTTAAAACCGCCTTCGGGACCGCTAACTTGAGATCAGTATCTCCTAAGGCGATTCCTATCCTGCGGGCGCCATAATCTATGCAAAGAACCTTCACTCTTCTTTTAGCGTTTTAAATCCCAATAGACTGTAGAGCGGGCAAACACCTATGGCGGAGGTTATCAGGAAGACTATTCCGACAATTCCCAAGATTATCCAGCTTCCTCCTTTAACTATCGCAAGGGCCAAGAAAATTATCCCTAAAACTATCCTTATGGCTCTGTCCCAGCTCGCCATATTTTTGCTCATGGCGGTCCCCTCCTTCTAAGTTATGTGGCGGAAGGGGAGGGATTCGAACCCTCGGTGCCCCAAAAGGGGCACACGGCGTTTCCAGCGCCGCGCCTTCGTCCGCTCGGCCACCCTTCCTGCCCCTTAGCTGAAAATATTATATCCCCCTGACCCTTGTTTTCCTATAAGGATTCCCTTATATTTTTAACACACTCTGCTTTACAAGGAGGCAGGAGAATGTATTACGTGGCTCAAGTCATAAGGGACGAATGTTCCAAATACAACTGTAAGCAGTGCACCCTTTTCTGTCCTGAGCCGAATACCTTGATGTATACCGATGAAGGGCACCACGCCTACGTTCAAACCGAAAGATGTAAGGGCTGTGCCCTGTGTGTTTACGTGTGCTCTAACCTGCTAAAGAGGGATTCCATAGAGATGGTCTATGCGGAGAACAGAGACGTTGCGGGTGTCAGATAACTTTTTACGGAGGTAAAAAATGGCGGAGCTTGGACCTTCAGGATACTCACCTTATCCGGTAGCTATGTATGAAGGGGTTTTAACCCCTCCGCCGGGTAAGGCTTTGATGTTTAACGAGATAGTAGACGAAGAGATCGCAATGCGCGAAGCCGCCAAAGCGATGCTGACCAGAGATAACCCCACCATCTTCCCAGGACCACAAGTCCTCTACGCTTGGAACGAGGAAGCTAAAGAAAAAGCCAAGCTGGTGAGAAAGATAGCGGAAACCCTCGGAGCAAAGATCATCCCCATGTATGACTACAGGCCCAAATACCCAAAGATTGACCCCGAAAAGGAGATAAACCCCAACCACCCTAACCTCACCATTTGGCACAACAACATAAAGGCTTGTATCTTCGTGGGTGTTCACTGCCACTATGCAAACGTAGCTCTCAAGATTATCAGGGCGGAAACCGATTGCTTTACCATAGCCCTTTGCGGAAACTCCGGCCACGAGGATGCGATGATCACGCTCAGAGATCAACACCTCGAGGAGCTTGAAAAATTCATAAAGGTTGCTGAGCAAGTAAAGAAGGAGCTCGGCAAGTGATGGCAACCCAGACCAAGGTCTGGACTTACGAAGACTATCTTAAATTGGAAGACGATAAGAGATACGAGATTATAGAAGAAGAACTCATTGAAATTCCTGCACCGAGTGTAACGCATCAGAGAATTGTTGGAAAGCTCTTTAGGTTAATGAGTGACTTTGTAGAAAAGAAATCCCTCGGTGAAGTCTTCGTATCCCCGATAGATGTGATCCTTTCCGAAACTAACGTTGTGCAGCCAGACCTTGTGTTTGTATCAAAGGGAAGATCTAATATCGTTCGGGATAAGGGAATATTCGGTGCTCCAGACCTTGTGATGGAAGTTATTTCTCCCTCAACGTTGAAAAGAGACACGGAGGATAAGAAGAGGCTATACGCTAAGTTCAAGGTTAGGGAACTTTGGGTTATCTTCCCCGGCGAGAGTGCGGTTGAGGTGTTTTCTTTGAAAGGTAAAGATTACGATGTTTGTTCTTTTGGTTACGAAAAGGGTGAGGTTAGTTCGTGCCTTTTGGAGGGTTTTGCGCTAAATTTAGAAGGTCTCTTTAAGGAGGTGGTCTGATGCAGAAGACTGAGCAGGTTCAATACAATAGAGCGGGTCAGAGGGTGGTCTCTCCCGACTACCTTCTCTTTGAAGCTCCCAGAGAAAAGCAGTTTATGACCGGATCGGAAGTGGTAAAAGAAGCGGTAAAAAGGGCAAGCGTTGACGCATCCGTCTCATACCCCATAACCCCGCAGTCTGAGGCAGCACACCTTATCGGTGAACTCTGGGTAGAGGGGTATGTAGGTGTCTACTTCAGAGGTGAGTCCGAGTTCGGTGTTATGTCCGAGATAGCGGGCTGTGCAATGGCGGGAGCGAGGACCATAACCACCACTTCCGGACCCGGAACACTGAGGGCTATGGAAAACTTCCCCATGTGGGCGGGATCAAGACTTCCCATACAGCTCGTTCTTATGGCGAGGGGTGTAAACTCTCCCCTTAGCATACAGCCAGATAACCTTGAAGTCTCTTTCTTGCTGGATACGGGATGTATGATCTGGCACGCGGAAACCGCCCAAGAGCTCTTTGATATGATCCTTGCAGGCTTCGTGGTTGCGGAACAGCCCGACGTTCACGTTCCCATAATAACCGTAGTTGACGGATTCTTCATTTCCCACACAAGGGAAGCGGTCATGCTTCCTCCCGACGATATAGCCCTACCTCCCTACAACCCCTACAAAGCCCCTATGCCTCCTATAGACATGGAAATGTCTCCCGGAAGGTTCCTCAGAGACCCCTACGTTATGAAGTCTAACTACATCTCCTACGCTACCCACGCAAGCTGGCAGTTTGAGGTAAGGGCTGCCATAGAAAGGTCAAGACCTTACGCTAAGCACTATCTCAGAGGCCTCATAGAGGAGTTCGGAGATCCCGAAGGTGAGATCGTCTTTGTGGCTTCGGGAACCGCCGCAGCGCAGGCTAAGGAAGCTACCCAGATCCTCATTCACGAGGAAGGAGTAAAGGCAAGGGTCGTTAGGATAAAGACCATAAGACCCTTCCCTGCCCAAGAGGTAATAGAGGCTCTCAGGGGTGCCAAATACGTGTTCGTTCCCGAGTTCAACGTCATCGGTTGGCTCGAGAGAGAACTAAGAAGGGTTCTTTACGGTAACTTGGATGTTCCCGTTATAGGCTCTCCGAGGGTTGCGGGCGGTATGACCATGCCTCCTGAGTTTATTGTTAAAGAAGTTCTTCAATTCCTTGGAAAGGAGGTGAAGCATGTCGTTTAAAGTGTTCAAAATAAACGAGGACCTTAAGGAATTTATGCCTCAGGAAGTTATTGACCTTGAAGAGAAAGCCACTTGGGGCAACCCCAAAAGGGGTGTTATGGACCTCCCCTACGCCAAGGAGCTTATAGAAGAGCACTCCCTATGTGCGGGGTGCCCCGAGTCCGCAGCCTTCAGATACATCCTTGCTTCCCTTCCCAACCCCGAAGACACCATAATCGTCAACTCCACGGGTTGCACCTCTTTGGTCTTTCCCCACATAGCCCTTCACACGGTCCACTCCCTCTTCGGGAACCAGAACGCCATAGCTTCCGGTATAAAGAG
>WFYK01000002.1 GCA_015490105.1 Aquificaceae bacterium
GAGGAAACACTGAAGAAGGGTGAGAAGGTTCAGATATCGGGTTTTGGAACCTTCCTCGTAAAGACCAGAAAAAAGAAGATAGGCAGGAACCCGAGGACCGGGGAGGAGGTTCCCGTTCCCGACAGGAAGGTTGTGGTCTTCAAACCCTCTAAGAAGCTCCTCGAACTCGTTGAACTCAAACTCAAAAAGGGATAAGTATAATAATAATTGACGGGGTGTGGCGCAGGTGGTAGCGCGCTGGCATGGGGGGCCAGAGGTCGCCGGTTCAAGTCCGGTCACCCCGACCATTTTTTTAACTAAACAATGATATTAAAAATAAATTTACAAGGAATCGGATTTATAACTCTTCCTAAAAGTTACAATCATATACTTCAAGCTTTTTTCTATAAAAATATGGATCCTGTTCTTTCGAAATTCCTCCATGATATCGGATTTCCTTATGGAAAAAGAAAGTTTAAGCTGTTTACTTTTTCAAAAGTTATAGGAAAGCTTATAAAAAAGGGTAATATATTGACCTTTGAACCGGAAATTACTCTCTATTTCGCTTCACCTCTTATAGATATTGTTTCTTCTTCAACAAAAACTTTCTTAAAAAAGAACTCTTTCAGACTCGGTAGAAACAATCTTGAGTTAGTGTCTATAGAAGTCATAAAACCTAAAGTAGATGAGGAGATAACCGTAAGGTGTCTCTCTCCTATTACAGTTTACAAAACTCCTGAAGGAGAAAAAAGGTTCCGTTACTTAAACCCGTGGGAAGAAGAATTCTACCAGCTTATAAAGAAAAACCTGATCAAGAAGTATGAGATAATCTATGGCAAGAGTTACAAAGAACATATCGAAGTAGAGCCGGTTAAAATAAGTAAGAATTACAGAAAGAAGGTAGTTTACAGAGGGACTTTAATTGAGGCATGGGAAGGTTATTATAAATTGAAGGGGAGTCAAGACATACTTAGGATTGCTCTGGAGGCTGGGCTGGGATCTAAGAATCCTCAGGGTTTTGGGATGGTGGAGAGGATTTTGTAATGCTAAGAGCTGTAAAGGAAATAGGCCTCAGGTTCGGAGAGGTCAAGCCTTACGACGAGGTGAAGGCGGATAAGGTACTGGTTCTCAACTTCGACGAGAGGGGTGACTTCACGGGTGCTGAGCTGGAGGGGTTCGAGAGGGAGAAGCTTTCCAAGTATCTATACAAAGAGGCTAAAGGGAAAAACCCTCCCACGCTCACACCCACACTCCCATTAGGCAGAGGAAAGAGCAGGCCTGGGGAGAAGTCCCCGACTATGAAATCCCTCGGGAACCTTGAGAAGGCCTTTGACTCCTGCAAACGGGAGGAGGACAGTGTGCCGATGATCAACCTCGAGAAGGAGAGTATAGAGAATGTCATAGAAGACCTGCTCAGAGATATCCCCAGGAAGGAGAGAGTTCTTCTGACCATCCGTATAGGAGGTAAGTATATAGGCGAGATAGAGGGTTTTAGAAAAGCCCTTGAGAAGCTTACCATGAAGGAGGGAGAGGAGAGCAAAGGCGTAGCTGTCTGCTCCGTATGCCTTGAAGAGAAGGAGGTGAGCGGGGACATCTCACCCTACAAGTTCTATACCATAGACAAGCCCGGATACATAAGCGGGGGCTTTGACAAGAGTATAGCCTACAAGAACTTTCCCCTCTGCTATGAGTGCAAGCGCTACATAGAGGAGGGGAGGAGGCTTATAGAGAAAAAGCTCACCTTCAACCTCTCTGGACTCAGATACCAGCTGATCCCCGAGTTCATAGTGGGCAGAGAGGAGCTAGTCCGCGAGGTAATGGAGGTACTCTTCAACGATGAGGTTAGAAAGTTAAAGCTCTCTGAAAGGGAAAGGAGGGTTCTCCTCAGCGACGAGGAGGAGATCCTGGATCTCCTGAGCGAGGAGGGAGACTTCCTAAGCTTGAACCTTCTATTCATAGAATCCCAGCAGTCCGCTGAGAGGATACTCCTCCACCTTCAGGATATATATCCTTCCAGGCTGAAACAGCTCTTTGAGGCCAAAGAAAAAGTAGAAAAACTCTTAGACCTCGAAAATTTCACCTACAGAACCGTATACAGGTTCTTTTCAAAAAGCGACCCTTCTAAGAGGACTCCCGACCTCCAGAAATACTTCCTCGAGATCGTGGACAGGACCTTTAGAGGGATAAAGGTTGAGGAGGGGTTCCTGATAAGATTCCTACTGAGAAGGATCAGGGATAGCATCAAAAGGTCAGAGGAGGGCTACGCTCGGGTTATAAGGGAAGCTTTTGGTGTCTTTCTCTTCGTTAAACTCTGTTCAGGGGAGGTGGAGATGAGGAACGGTGCTTTTGACAACCTCGAGGATTTTCTAACACGGCTTCCCGCGCTGGATACGGACCTAAAAAGGGGTCTCTTTTTGATAGGAGCTCTTACAGAGAGGCTCCTGAGAGCTCAGAAGACCGAGAGGGGAAGCAAACCCTTCCTGAAAAAGCTCAAGGGCCTGAAGATGGGAGAGAACGATCTGAAGGGCATCCTCCCTGAGGTGAGGATCAAGCTGGAGGAATACGGAAAGTACGGGGCGGGAGAGGACAAACTCTTCAAGCTCGCCTCCGAATACCTTTCCAGAGCTCCTCAGGGATGGAACATGAGCGTGGAGGAGATGAACTTTTACTTTGCTCTGGGTATGGGTATGTTCGATAAGATCGCGGAGTTCATATACAAAAAGGAGGGAAGCCATGAGGAACAGACGTGAGTTTCTCTTCCTCTACGACGTTTCCTGGGCTAACCCCAACGGAGACCCTATGGACGAGAACAAGCCGAGGATCGATGAGGAAACGGGTATCAACTACGTTACACCCGATAGGTTTAAGCGAACCATAAGGGATACCCTTGTGGTAATGGGTGAAACGGTATTCCTGAGAGAAATTAGGAAGGAAGACCTTACATTGCTGGACAAATCCGACATACTAAAGCAGTATTTCGATGGAAAGATAGATAACGTTATCAAACAAGCTATTGACATAAGGCTGTTTGGCGGGACATTCGCTATAGACACAGGCAAGAAGAAAAAGTCTTCGGAAGAGGAGACCACAGAAAGAGCGAGGGGAATAACTGGTCCTGTGCAGTTTAAGTTCGGACGCTCCCTGCACAGGGTTAAGCCCGTGCTGGTAAAAGGTTCTTCAGTGATGCCCTCCGAAGGTCAAAAGGATAAAACTCGAGGTTCCCTCCCGGAGAGATGGGTTGTTCCTTACGCATTAATAGTCTTTTACGGCATAGCTAATGAAGCGGCATCAGTATTTCGTAATGAAAAGGGAGAGGTAATAGCGGAACTGTCCGACGATGATATCTTTAAAATGCTTAAAGCTATATGGATCGGGCATAAATCCTCCACTGATGTCATATCGTACTCCAAGTTCGGCCACGAACCACGCCTTCTGATAGAGATAATCTACAAAGAGAGAACCCTTACCCACATGGGAGAGCTGGACAAGCTGGTGAGCATAAACACGGACAAGAGGGAGGAGGAGATAAGGGACATAGAGGAGGTGGAGATAGATCTCTCCAAGCTCAAAGAGAAGGTTAAAAAGTACAAGGACAAGATAAAGAAAGTGAGATACAAGCTCGGGGATAGGGTGAGGTTGAGGGAGGGTATAGAGAGTGTCTTTGAAGGTGTAGAGGTTGAAGAGCTTGATTTTGAAGGAGCCTAAATTATTAACTCAGGAGGATCAGGAATGGAGAGAAAGTTCACAATGGTTATAGAGAGATGTCCCGAGACCGGGCTTTACGTGGGATACATACCGGGTATACCGGGAGCCCACACACAGGGAAAGACAATTGAAGAGCTTGAGAGGAATATGAAGGAGGTTCTTGAACTGCTCCTCGAAGAGGGTATTCAGATAGAGTCAGAATTCGTGGGAACACATACCATAGAGGTATAGAG
>WFYK01000003.1 GCA_015490105.1 Aquificaceae bacterium
GAGGATCTTAAGCCTTGAAAAGCTCAAAGACTACGCACGAAGGCACGGCTTTAAGGATTTTGACTGGGATAAGTTTGTTCTCCATGTGATCAGAGAACCCTCAAAGAGAGATCTACCCAAGGGGCGTGGTGAATCACGGAACCGCAGGATATAAAGTCAACCCCCTCAACAGCGTAATCTTTTATGTTCTCAAGGTTTATACCCCCCGAGACCTCCACTTTCACCCTCCCGTTTACGATCTTTATCGCTTCCTTTACCCCTTCTGGGCTAAAGTTATCGAGCATAATGATGTCCACGCCCTCTGAGAGAGCTTCCTCAACTTCGGTGAGATTTTCTACCTCTACCTCTATCTTATAGGCAGGACCTACCTTCTCTTTGACCAGCTTCACAGCCTCTTTCAATCCTCCCGCAACCCTCTTGTGATTGTCCTTTATGAGAACCATGTCGTAGAGGGCAAATCTGTGGTTTTTTCCTCCTCCTACCCTGACCGCGTATTTTTCAAAAAATCTATATCCGGGAGTGGTTTTTCTCGTATCCAAAAGCTTTATATTTGTCCCCTCCAAGGCCTCCACTAAAGATCTCGTGTAGGTAGCTATCCCTGAAAGGCTCTGAAGAAGGTTCAAAGCAAGCCGTTCGCAACTGAGGATTTCCAAAGCTCTACCTTCTATCTCTAAAAGCACCTCGCCCTCCGTAAAAAGTGATCCTTCGTTTTTCAAAGGTTTTACGTAAACGCCTCCTACCATCAGGAAAAGTTCCTCTACAAAGGGGAGGCCGGCAAGAACACCCTCGTCCTTGGCTACCACTCGAGCACGGACTACCTTCTCTTGAGCTACCGCTTCAGAAGTTATATCTCCGTGTCCTATATCCTCTTCGAGGAACCTTTTTAAACTTTCCCTTACAAACAGACGGTTCATTTATCTTTATTATCTTCTTTTTTAAAGGTCTGTGTATGTAGGCGTCCGCACCTAAAGTTTGAGCGATGTGCTTTTTCTTCTCCATAGGAGAGAAGTAAAAAAGGAGAAACTTTGCCTGGGACGGACTCTTTTCGAGGATCCTCCGGGCCCTTTCGATCTCCCCGTATTCACAGTCAAGATCGCAAAATACCGCGGTTATGTCCCTATCCCCGTTTAAAATTCTTGCCATATCTGTGGGACAGTCCGCAGGGACTACCTCATCGAATACGTCCGAAAGGGTAAACTTCAAGGCCTCCCTGAAAAACTTGGATCTGCTAAGGATCAAAGCCTTCATAAGAACCTCCAAAAAAATTCCTTTTATTTTAGGCCGAAACGGGAGATTTGCAAGGAAATTGAGATTCAGTTTAGAGACACGAGCTTTTGACCGAAGTCCTCACCGTAGAAGTATCTGACGATGGCTCTGTATATGGCCCAAGCTACCCTTCTTTGGAACTCAGGATTTTTAAGTTTTTTAGCCTCCCTTGGGTTGGTTATAAAACCGGTTTCAACCAATACTGAAGGAATGCCCGGGGTCTTTAAAACCGCAAACCCCGCTCTGTTTATGCCTTTGAAGTAGACCTCGTTACCCAAAACACTCCTCAGTTCCTTAGCAAGGATCCTGCCAAATAAAACACTCTCCCTCAGAGTCACATCTATGGCAAAGTCTGCGAGGACCTTTTTAACCACAGGGGTATTTATTCGCGCAGCGTCTCCTAAAACGAGCCGTGCGTAAGATCTGTTTCTCAGGATCTGATATTTTTTCTCCATAGCCCTCTTGTAGGAGAGGGCAAAGACTTGGGTTCCGCGTGCCCGCGGGTTTTTTCTTGGTGCAGCGTCCGAGTGGATACTTATTAAAAGATCCGCCCTGTTCATCAGGGCTATTTTTGCCCTTTTGTGAAGGGGAACAAAGTAGTCGCCTTTCCGAGTAAGGATAACTTTAAACCTTCCGTCCCTTTTTAAAAACTGAGCAACCTTCTTGGCTATAGCCAAGTTCACATCCTTTTCCTTGACACCTCCCCAACCCACCGCTCCCGGATCCTTACCGCCGTGGCCGGGGTCTATAACTATCACCCTGTCCCTGAATATAAAGGGTTGGCTTTTTACTTTAAGGATCAGATCCCTTATGGGGTCTTCCTTCTTAGCGACCTGCTCATCCTTTTTGCGGGATTCCGCCTCCTTGACTATCTTGAGGATCTCTTCGTATATCTCGTTCTCTTCCTTTATGATGTCCAGAACTATCCTGAAGGGTCTCTTCAAAGCGAAAGCCTTCAAGGAAAACATCTCCCCGTAATAGAGGACTATCCGGGTTCCCCATCGGTGTTTACCTACCCTTACCTTTATCCCTTTAGGGACCTTTATCCTGCCTACCTTCTTTTCTCCGTAGATATCTACCACTATCCTCCGCGGATTTTCCAAGGTAAAGACCTTGAAATCCCTTTCCCTGGACAGATCAAAGACTATCCTTACCTTGTCCTCGTAGACTCCGTATCTGCTCTCGATCTTAGACCACGAAAAACTAAAGACTATCAAAATCAAAAGGCTAAAAGCTCTCAAATTCCTCAGGAACACTTACTTCCTCCGCTACCTCTTCCCGCTTGGTAGCCCAAGGTGAGAGGGGAAAGGTTATAGTGAGCGGTATGGGAATGTCCGGTTGGTATAGGATCATCGTTCCCTTCTTTAGCATTATTGCCCTCTGGCGCAGATTTCCTATTAGGAACTCGTATTCCTTGCTGAGGACTTCAGAACTGTCAAGCCTGCCTGTTACCTTTACCGCTGCGTTGGCAACCACCCTCTTTTCCACCTCACTTGCGGTTTGCTGTGCTCCTATCAGAATCACCCCCAAACTTCTTCCCCTCTCAGCGATGTCAAGCAAAACATCCTTTATAGGGCTCCAACCTTCCTTAGGCGCGTATTTGTTAAGTTCGTCCAAAACCACGAAGATTTTAGGATAGGGTCTCCCTGTCTCTTCCTTTTCTTTGAAGATCCTCTTTAGGATCGCACCTACCACAAACATTTTAGCTATGCTGTGAAGGTCGGAGATGTCTATAACCGAAAGCCTGACATCCCTCCAGTTTATGGGGTTCGATGCGCTTCCGTGGATCAGTTTCGAGCAGTGGTTCGATGCATGATCAAAACGCCTCAAGAAAGCGTTTACGGTAGCACTCTGGGCTGTGCCGAACCACTCCTTGTATCTTTCCTTGTCCACATCCCTTTCGTCCAATATGGTTTGCATAAGATTCTTAAGGTCTTCAAGTGTCCTTATCTCCTTCCCGTTTTCGTCAGCAAGCACTCCCGGAGGGCTTGTATAGGCAAGCTGTTGTAGTTTTGTAGCTACCCTATCGATCACGTAGTGAAGGTTGGAGGTCCCCTCGTGACCTTCTGAAAACATGAATTTGATTAGACCATCTTGGGCAAACTCACGCATACTCCAGCTGTAAACGTTTGCGTCAAGCCTCTCCCTTGCGGAGGGGACATTGCTCCCCGCTTCTTCGGGAGGAGAGTAGAAACAAACATCCTTAAAAGGTTCAGGAGGTAGCCCCATCCTTTCAAAGGCTTTTCTGTGTTCTTCGGAGAATCTCTTATTCTTCTTGTCTATCCAGAGGAGGTCTTTGCCTTTAACGTTGAAGATTATCCCGTGTATGTTCCGCGTGTCGTCCGCCTTTTGGAAGATTGAATAGAGCAAAAACAGAGCGTAAGAGGTTTTAGTAGCCACCCCGGACATACCCGATATGGAGACGTGCGCTCCCTCCTTTCCGTTCAAGAAGTCGTAGTTTATATACACTACGTTCCCCGTTCTGGAAAGGCCCGCAGGGATCTTTACCCTCATGTTGTCGAAAAAGAGAGCCTTCTCCAGATCTTGGCCCGTCGCTAAGAAAACCTCCGATCCAGGTGCAGGAGGGATAAATATCTCAGGCTCGATACGCGTCACCATTACTTTTGCCACGTAAGCTAAATTTGCGGGAACTATGCCTTTCTTAAACAGTTCCACTTCGTAAGCCTTTTCAAGACCTTCGAGATACTTTTGGATCTCTTCAACAACACCGTAGAACCTCACGCTACTTATACCTTCGAGACCTTCAACTTCCGATACCGCAACGACAACATCGTCCAGCTGGAGGACCTTACCCTTTTCGACCCCCACCCAAAACTCAAAGGGACTTGAAACCTTACCGCCTATTGCCAAAACACTTCCCACGTAGCTCATACTTAAATAATAAGGTCGGAAGGTGGGAAATATGGCCAAAAGGAAGCTCAAATACAGAATAAAGAGGAGACTTAAGAAAAAAAGGGAACCAAAACTTATCGAAATTTATGAAAGACGCTTCATAGAAGCTTTGAGGGAAATAAGAATCCCGCTTCTCATGCTTCACACAGCACTCACCGTAGGAACCTTAGGCTACATGATCCTGTCAGGAGGGGACTTTATCAACTCCTTTTACATGACCGTGATAACCATAGGGACCATAGGATACGGTGAAGTGGTAGCGGGAAGTGAAACGCTCTACGGAAGGATATTTACCTCCTTTCTATCTCTGATGGGCATAGGGATCTTCACCACCTCTGTGACCGTCATAGTAAGGATATTTTTCAAGGAGGATATAATTAAGCTTTACAAGGCTATAAAGATGCTCAGAGAGATAGAGAACCTTGAAGGGCATTACATAATATGTGGATACGATAAAACATCCGCTTGGCTCGCTCAGAGCCTAAAGAAGAGAAAGATCCCTTTCGTTGTGGTTGAAGCCAGGCAATCCGCCCTGAAGTATATACAAGAGCATCGGATAAAGTATTTCATCCTTGAAGAGCCTCACAGGAGGTCAACTTTGCTTTCCGCGGGTATAAAGAAAGCGAGGGGGATGGTGGTAAATCTCGGCGATGACGCAACCAACATAGCGGTTATAGTCACCGCACGCCTAATGAGGCCCTCAAAGGAAGACTTTTACATATTCTCCTTTGCGTCAACGGACGGGACCGCGGAAAAGATGGAGGAGCTGGGTGCAAACAAAGCGTTAGTTCCCAACAAGCTCCTCGCTACGCGTCTTGCCGCATACATACTTCACACCAGTTCCGCTTTCATCTCGGATCTCTTCGACAGGATAGCCTTCGGTGAGGAATCTGACATCGACATACTTGAGATAAAGGTAACACCCGGATCACCCCTCGTAGGGAAACGCCTGAGAGACATAGACTTGAGAAAGACCTTGAAGGTAACCGTGATAGCTATCCGTAAAGAAGATGGAACGCTCAACGTGACGGTAACGGGGGAGACACCCATAGAGGAGGGAGACACCCTTATAGTCTTTGGAGAGCCTAAAAACTTGACAAGGGCCCAAAGGATACTTTTGGAAAATCCTGATAAGGTGGTCGTTTGATGCGCTACAAGAAGATAATTACGGACTTTTTTATTTTGATGTCCCTCACCACCAACATAAGTTTTATAGTCAGTCCGAACCCTTACGAGCTGGTGATAACGGTCGCTGCAAACCTTGCGGCGACGATCCTTAAGATAGGGGAGGGTAGGGTTCTCTCTACGGAGATGCTTGCTTCAAGCCTCGTAGCGGACCTGCACTTGATCCCCGCACTCTTTATATTCTTCTTGGGGGATACCGTTGAAGCGGTGGGGCTTGCCCAAGGAGCCCTCGCTGCGAACATAATTTCAGTGATCATTTCCATAATCGAGACAGTTCTGAGTGCCTTTACGGAAGAGGAGGAGTGATCTTTGAAGGTAGGGGAGGTCATACAGGAGGTATCTAAAGCCCTAAGGGGGAAGGAGGAGGTAATAGAGAAAGCTCTCCTATGTTTGCTCGCGGAAGGCCATCTCCTGATAGAGGATGTTCCGGGTGTAGGTAAAACCACCTTAGCTTTGTCTCTATCGAAGGTCCTCGACCTCTCCTTTGCACGTATCCAGTTCACTACGGATCTCATGCCCTCGGACATAACGGGGACATCGATCTTCGATCAGCGAAAGAAGGATTTTGTCTTCAAGGAAGGTCCCATATTCAACAACGTGGTTCTGGCGGATGAAATAAACAGGGCGACTCCGAAAACCCAAAGTGCTCTCTTGGAGGCTATGGCGGAAAAGCAGGTGACGGTGGACGGCGTTACCTACCCTCTGCCAAGGCCCTTTTTCGTGATAGCTACGCAAAACCCGATGGATCACTACGGAACCTTTCCGCTCCCGGAATCTCAGCTCGACAGGTTTACCATGCGCATATCTGTAGGCTATCCGAGTCCCGAGGTAGAGGTCAGCATGGTTTCCGGAACGAGCCCAATTGAGCTGGTCCAAAACCTGAGAGTTGTCCTATCCAAGAAAGATCTGTTGGGGATCTTGGAAGAGGTTAAAAGGGTGTTCATAGGAGAAGATGTGGCCAAAGTAGTAGTGGATCTTGTGAGGTTCACGCGGGAAGATCCGAGGGTGATCTTGGGTGTGTCGCCCAGAGGGTCGATCCACTTGGCTACGGTTTCTAAAGCAAAGGCTTATCTGAGGGAAAGGGACTTTGTAGTCCCCGAAGACGTTTTAGAGGTTGCTCCCTACGTTCTAAGCCACAGGATGATAGTTCGTGAAGGATCTTCAGGAGAGGAGGTGATCAAGGACGCGGTTAAAACACTCAAGGAGAGCTTATCATATAAATAGGCTTTCGGAGGTGTCTTTGAATGGAAATCAGGAGTATGGAAGACAGGGTAGTGGTTATAGTAAAAGAGTTCTTCCAAGAGTTGTCCGATCTTAACCCTTTCGATAAAGAACTCATGGACTTTAGGTTCAGGATCAGAGCAAAGCTTGTGGAACTCACGAGTGCATACTCCACAGATCCGGATCTGGCCTGTAAAACTTTAAACCTCGCCCTCGAGGGTATAGAGAAGGTCCTGAGGGAAGAGATAAACAAGGTGGATCTCGACTCGGAAGACCACATTATCAGGACTGTTCAAACCCTCAACGCCTTGAACGAGGTTCTAAAGGAGATGCTCAGCGACGACAGGGTGAAAGACAAGAGGAAGCTCTCCTCTCTGACGGGAATGATAGGCGGAGCGGTGGAAAAGCTAAAGGGTGAGTATAAAAATAGGCACGGCGGTCTGGTCAAAAGTATAAAGAGATTACTTGGTATGGGTCCTTCTCTTTGACACTTGAGCTTCTTGTCTTTTTCTTAGGTTGGTTCTTCCAAGCTTTTACCGGCTTCGGTGCGGGAATTTTCATAGTAGGTATCTTGTCTTTAGTTTACGATCCGAAAGAAGTAGTCGTTTCTTCAGCCCTTGTCAACCTCGTAGGAACGCTTACTATGGCTTTGCTTCTCCTTAGACGATCCGCTCCCGACTTTAGAAACCTGACTTTCCTTATAGGCGGTTCCGTGCCGGGTATATACTTGGGTTCCTTTACGCTCGTAGAGATAGAAAGGAGTTTACTCATGAAATTGATAGGCCTTTTTATTTTCTCCTTGGGCCTCTACGATCTTTTGGTTCAGAGGGGAACGCTCAAAAAGGTTGCTCTGAAGGATTCTCCCCGGTTAGCGGTGATCTTCGGTTTCATAGGAGGGTTCTTTGCAGGCCTTGTGGGGATGGGAGGACCGCCTCCGGTCGTATACCTGAACCAGGTTATAAAGGATGTGGGAAAGTTCAAAACTACTTTGACCCTTTTCTTTACATCGAACATCCTCTTTAGAATTCTCTTTTATGAGGTAGAAGGTGGAAGCGAGTTTTTGGACCCGTCTATGTTTTTGTCCGCTCTCTTGAGCGTTCCTCCCGCCATAGCTTTAGGCCTTGTTCTCTCATCGAAGGTCCCCACCTCGGGTTTTAAAAAGATAGTTTCCCTGAGCGTTTTGGTTTTAGGCCTTCTGGTGACGTGGGAAGCCCTTCAGGTGGAACAGTCTCCGCAGTAGTCGAGAAAGTTCTTTATTTGACTCCTCGTTCCCGCAACAACGAGAATGTCTCCTTTAAGTATACTTGTGGTTTGCGGGTCGGGGTTGACGAGCATGTCTTGACCCCTGATTATGGCAACTACGGATGCTCCCGTCTTTTTACGAATTTGGGACTCCGCTATGGTTCTGTTGACGAGCTTGGAACCCTCCCCTACCTTTACCCACTCCATTACCATCTCCTTCATTATCACTTCCATCTTCTCGGGAGCCACGGGACTGTAGGTGGTTCCCGCCAGCAGGAATCCGAGTTCCTTTGCCTCGTCTTCCGTAAGGGATATAACACAGGTGGGCTCTTCCTCGTCTTCTTCTATGATATAGAGCTCCCTCCTTCCGGTGTTGTGAATTATGAGGGTAAGCTCTCCCCCGTCTTCAAGCTGGAGGGTATACCTCTTTCCTACACCCGGCAGATCCGTTTCTCTAAACTGCATGCTATCACTCCACCCAGTAGTTGGGAGCCTCCTTGGTTATTTGAACATCGTGAACGTGAGACTCCCTATAACCCGCCCATGTTATCCTCACGAACCTCGCCCTTTCGTGCAGATCCTTTATGTTCCTACAGCCCGTATATCCCATGCCTGATCTCAGGCCTCCTACCAGTTGGTAGACCACATCGCTGAGCTTCCCTTTATAAGGGACCCTTCCCTCGATGCCCTCCGGGACGAACTTTTCCATCTTGTCCTGTCCGTATCTGTCCGAGGAGATCCTCGACATCATAGCACCCAAGGATCCCATACCTCTGTAAACCTTGTAGGCACGACCTTGATAGTATATCGTTTCTCCCGGAGCCTCCTCAGTTCCCGCAAGGAGATTTCCGAGCATAACCGCACTTGCCCCAGCAGCGAGAGCCTTGACAATGTCTCCCGAATACCTTATTCCTCCGTCCGCTATGATCGGAACATTTTCTTCTTTCGCAACCTTGAAGGCTTCCATAATTGCGGTTATTTGGGGAACGCCTACACCCGCAACTATCCTCGTGGTGCAGATAGAACCCGGACCAACTCCCACCTTGACCGCATCCGCTCCAGCATCTATGAGGGCTTTAGTGCCTTCCGCGGTAGCGACGTTCCCCGCAATTAAATCCAAGTCGGGGAACTCCTTCTTTATTAGCTTGACCGTATCTATTACCCTCTTGGAGTGTCCGTGAGCGGTGTCTACCACTATGACGTCCACCCCGGCTTCCACGAGAGCTTGGACCCTCTCAAGGGTTTCGCTTCCCGTTCCCACTGCAGCACCTACCCTCAACCTCCCTATATCGTCCTTGCAGGCGTTGGGATACTTTCTCCTTTTGACTATGTCCTTTATAGTAATCAGGCCTTTTATACGTCCTTCCTTGTCCACTATGGGTAGCTTTTCCACTTTGAACTTCTGAAGGATCTCGGTAGCTTCCTCCAAGGTTATACCCTCTTGAGCGGTTATAAGGTTTTCCTTGGTCATGAAGGTTTCAACGGGCTTGTCGTAGTCAGTGGGCTTTATGAACCTCAGGTCTCTGTTGGTGAGTATTCCCACAAGTTTGTTCCCATCGTCCACTACGGGAACTCCCGATATCTTGTAGCGTTCCATTATCTCTAATGCCTCTTTTACCGTAGCGGAAGGTCTGACCGTAACAGGATCCAAAATCATGCCACTTTCTGATTTCTTTACCTTCTCTACCTCGTGGGCTTGCTGGCGGATGGGCATGTTCCTGTGGATAATTCCTATACCTCCTTCACGGGCAAGGGCTATTGCGAGGCGTGATTCGGTTACAGTGTCCATCGCCGCGGAGACTATAGGGATGTTTAGCTTTATCCTTCTGGTCAAGTATGTGGAAACGTCTACCTCGTGGGGAAGAACCTCCGAATACCCCGGAACCAAAAGAACGTCATCGAAAGTAAGGCCTTCTCCTACGAACTTATCCTCCATAAGTAGAATTATCTTAACCTATTCTCGTTTTTCAATCCGCAAAGCGCTCCCTTATCTCCATCACCTTGTCTATGTTTTCAAGGAAAAGATCCAAAATCTCGGGATCGAAGGCCTTTTCCCTTTGAGATTTCATGTAGTCTACGGTTTTTTCCAAAGGCCACGGATCCTTGTAAGGCCTTTTGGACATAAGAGCATCAAAGACATCCGCTATAGAGGTTATCCTACCCCATAGACTAATCTCTTCCCCCTTTTTTCCGTAGGGATAACCGCTTCCGTCCCACTTTTCGTGGTGATCTAAAGCCACAAGTGCAGCCATCTGAAGGAGTTCACTCTTGCTACTCTTTAGTATGTTGTAACCTATGATCGTGTGCTGTTTCATAACCTCCCATTCCTCCTCGGTAAGTTTTCCTCTTTTTTGAAGTATGGCGTCGGGGATCCCGATCTTACCTACATCGTGCATCGGTGCAGCAAGCATGAGATCCTCACAGACTTGCTTGTCAAGACCTAAAGCTTCCCCCATAAGTTTTGCAAACATACCTACCCTCACTATGTGGTTGAAGGTCTCCGGATCCTTATACTCCGCAGCGTGGGAGAGCTTCATTATGGCTTCTCTGTATGCTTCCTTTATCTTAGTCTGCAGTATGGAGGTTTCCACCGCGGAAGAGGCAAACTTAGCGAGCAAGGACAGGAGTTCTACATCCTCCTTAGAGAAACTTCCTTCCTTCTTGTTTACCGCCTGAAAAACTCCGAGGACTTTGCCCTTTCTGTTGAATAGGGGCACGGAAAGGACGTTTCTCGTTCTGTAACCTGTTTCTCTGTCCACTTCGGGATTAAAGCGGGGATCCTTATAAGCGTCTTCCACGATTAGAGGCTCGCCGTGTGTTGCCACCCACCCTACAAACCCTTTATCTGAGGGAACCCTTATCCTATCGACACCGTGAGCTACTTTTGTCCAAAGTTCGTTTTTCTCTTCATCCAAGAGGAAAAGACTGCATCTATCCGCTTCTATCATGTCTCTTGCTAAATCAGAAAGGAGTATCAAAAGCTTGTCGGTGTCTTGCTCAGAGTTTATCTCCTGAGCCTTGGATAGTAAGATTTTTAACTTTTCTCTGTCCGTCATCTCTACAGATAGTTTCTTTTAGCTGTGCTTTTCGGTCAAGCCCAACCTTCCTTTAATGTTTTCTATAAGCTCGTAGACAACGGGTATAACAAACAAGCTCAAGGGAAGCGCACTAAAGAGTCCCCCTATCACCGCTATGGCCAAAGGCTGTCTCAGTTCCGAACCTTCGGTTATACCCATAGCCACCGGGGTCAGGGCGAGCATAACCGTTACAGTTGTCATCAAGATGGGCCTTAATCTTTCCTTCCTCGCAAGCATTATCGCTTCCCTGATCGGTTTACCTTGGTCTCTAAGTTGGACTATCCTCTCTATGAAAAGAACCGAGTCCCTTGCAACCAGCCCCACCAGAAGTATCATCCCAAAGTAAGAAGGAACGCTAAGGCTGGTGTTAGTCAATAGCAAAAAGCCGAAAACCCCAGAAAGGGCAAGCGGAAGCGTCATCATAACCGCAACAGGATGTATGAAACTCTCAAACAAGGAAGCCAAGACCATGTATACACCTATAACAGCTACGATCAGAGCCTTCATCAACTCTTCGAAGGCCCTTTTAAACTCTCTCGTTTGGCCCGCGGGAGCAAAGGAGTATCCGGGGGGGAGGTTTTCTTTTAAGAATCCTTCTATCTGTTCCACCGCTTCTCCCAGAGACTTATCTTGGAGGTTGGCAAAGAGAACGAAAGCGTATTGCC
Source organism: Aquificaceae bacterium (assembly GCA_015490105.1). GTDB lineage: Bacteria > Aquificota > Aquificia > Aquificales > Aquificaceae > Hydrogenivirga. The sequence goes on from WFYK01000003.1 coordinate 11,570, forward strand.
TATCGTATCGGTTTATGACCGTATACCCTGCTTTGAGTTCATATTCGACCACTTCCGTAAGGGGCACGAGATTCCCGTTCTTGTCCCTCAGATAAACCTTTCTCAGATTGTCTATTTTTTCGAGAAAGTCCTCCCGGGCTTTTATGTAAACGTCGTAACTTTCTGAACCGAGTTCGTAGGTCCCTACAAATAGTTTTCCGAAGAAGGCTCTTAAGGTTTGACTCACCTCGTCCGCGGTAATTCCAAGGTCATAGAGTTTTTCCCTTTTTACCCTGATACTTACCTCAGGTTGATTTACCCTTATGTCCGTATCTATGTCGGTGAACCCCCCTACGCTTTCCAAGTAGTTAGTAAGCTCTTGAGCTATACGTGCGAGCTCTTCAAGGGAAGATCCCTTTACTACATACTGAATATCCGTTTGCCTACCGCTGTGAGCACCTACTACAGAAGGGACCTCTACACTTGCCCGAACATCTTTTATCTTCCTTATCTCCCTCCTTATCTGGTTCATTACTTTGCCTTGGTGAGGCCTTTCCTTTCTGTCTTTCAGTGTTACGAAGAACATACCGCCGTTCACGGTGGGGCTTATCAGCCCTTCGCCTACCGCCATGCCGTATCTGAGTATGTAGGGGTTAGAAACAAGAATCTTCTCTATTTCCCTCGCCTTTTGATTGGTAAATTCAAAAGATGAACCCAAAGGGGTTTCAAATCTCACTATGAACCTGCCCTCGTCCAC
>WFYK01000004.1 GCA_015490105.1 Aquificaceae bacterium
CTCTGAGGTTAAGGTTCCCGTTCTTGGACTTGTCACCCCTTGAGTAGAGGTTGCACTGCCTTATCTCTCTCCACTTTTTCTTTAGTCTTTCTCTTTCTTTCTCCGAGAGGTGATTTTGGGAAAGTTTTTCAAATAGGTCCCTTCCACCAAAGATTACTTTTTCTGGTTTGAAGCCGAGTTCTTTTGCAGAGGCTATTGTTCCCTGAGCTTCTAAGATTGCATCGTCCACGTATCTGGAGTTGAGGTGGAAGATCTTTTGAAGCTTTCGTTTTAGCTCTCTTCTTGTTTTCCCTTCAAGGAGCCTTTTGTATGCGAACCTCATACAGGAAGACCACCTTCTCATGAGGCCGTCGAGAAGTTTTCTATCCTCTCCTTTAACTCTGAGCCTTGCTTGGATAGTGGTCTTAGCTACCTGCATTTTTTCTTCCCTCTTCCGCTTCCGTAAACTCTCGCAAATTGCACAGAATTGCGCATTATCCTTCAACTGTTGCTGACCTCCCTAAAGAAAATTACCTGAGCTACAGTCCCCCCTTGAGGATGAGGTTCTATCTTAACTTTACCTCCTAAATTCTCCACGAATCTCTTGACCACCGCAAGACCCAGACCTGTCCCCGATTCCTTAGTAGTGTAGAAGGGATCAAAGATCTTTTCTATCTCCGAAGGATCTATACCATGTCCCGAGTCTTTAACCGCCCACTTTACGTATCCCTGATCAGCTTCCAAGATCACTTCCACCAAACCCCCTTCAGGAGAAGCGTCCACCGCGTTATCTATGAGGTTCACAAGGATCTGTTCCAACTGCCAAGGAAAGGTAAATATGTGAACGCCTTCGGAGAGATCCTTTACTTCGATCCTTACACCCTTTTTCTTAGCTTTTGGAAGTATTAGGGATACCGCCTCCATAGTTATTTGGGAAACTGAGACGCGTTTGGGTTCACCTTCGAAAGGTTTTCCGATCTCGAGAAGTTTCTTTACAGTTTCCGAACACTTCCTTGCATGCTTTAGTATTACCTCCGCTTTTTTCCTCGTCTCTTCTTCGTTCGAAGTCAGGACTATCGATTCCGCATAGCCCATAACGGAAGCAAGAGGGTTGTTAAGCTGATGAGCTATGGAGCAGGCTATCTCTCCCGCTAAGGAGAGTTTAGCGGTCCTTTCCAATAAAACTTCGAGTTCTTTCTCTTTAGATATGTTCCTCACACGCCACAGATAGTATTTTTTTCCTTCTACGGTCAGAGGAATTTGGAGGATTTCCCAAAAGAAAGGCCCTCTACCGCCTAAGTATACCTTCCTTTCGGAAAAGAAAAACCGCGAAAAAGAAAGTTTGCACCCTAAGATCTGCTCCATGGAAAGTTTCTGAACCTCTTCCTTCGACAAGGAGAACTCCTCAAGGAACTTTTTGTTGGCGTCAACCACTCTGCCCTCATGGTTAAAGACCAAAACACAGTCAAGGGTGTTTTCAAAGAGGGAAGTGTATAGTTTCTTCTCCTCTTCTATTTTTCTAACGAGCATCTCAAAAGCTTGGGAGAGTTCGCTGACTTCGTCACCCCGTTTTATAGGCTTTTTCATATACTCTCTTTCCCAGGAGAGGATCCTGAGTCTCAAGTCTTCAAGGGGTTTAAAGATCCTAAAGAGAATTGTAAGTGCAAAGATCCCTGACCCTAAGGTAAACAAACTTCCCGCGATCAGGGCCTTACTTTGAAAGCTGTAAAGGGGATCCAAAACCGAAACGAGAGGCTCTTCTATTACTACAGTCCACCTTTGGCCTTTGACAAAGGATCTGAGAACCTCCATCCCTGAAAGATCGGATCTGACAACACCCTCACGGAAAGAAACCTTCTGCTCTCTGAAAAACCTCAGATCGCTAAAAGCCAACACCTTTCCGGATCTGTCCGTAAGCAAAACCTCCGCGTCGGGAGAGGGTCTTGTAGAAACTATCTCCTGCCAGAGAAGAGAAATGTCCAAAGAAAACAGGTAGTATCCCGCTATCCGTCCGTCTCTCAAATCTGCCACCACAAACCTAAGATAGGGTTCCCCGTAAGGTGTTTTAAAAAATTCCTGCTTCTCGATAAGATCCTTAACGTTTACGAATCCGGGAAATCTCGGATCGTCCGTTTCCCTGCTCACACTTGCCGTTCTTATGCCTTCCGGTGTGTAGTAAGCACCTTCGAATACGGGCTTTACGCTTCCTGTGATCCTCCAAAGGATCTCTTCTTCCGAAAAGCCCAAGCCCCTGTATAGGATTATCTGAGAAGAGACATCGGATTTTACCTTTTCCAGAAAAAGATCAAGCCTGTTTAGAACCGCGGAGGCATAAACCCTCATGAAGTTCAAACGCGATTTTATTATCTCTTCACGCATAGAGGAAGAATGGTAAAGATAGAGCAAGATGGGTATGAGGGTAAGTCCAAGGAGCAGGATCATTACCCTGAGCTTTAAAGAGAGCTTCACCTTATCACCTCGTCCGCAAGGGTTATAAGTGTTCTGCTGAGCGGATAACCTATCTCCGTTAGGGCACTTTCATTTACCGCGAGGACAGGGTAAAAGGCTCTTTCAAAGGGAACGTATTCAACAGGTGTTCCTCTGAGGATTTTATAAGCTATGTGTGAAGCCTGATAACCCTGATCGTAGCCGTAGGTTCCGTATGCTACGTGACAGCCTTTTTTCACGAGACTGGGAGAAGGACAGAAGACGGGGACGTTGTAGAAGTTTGCGTAGTGAAGTATGTAAGAGGTAAGGAAATTCTCGGTGTAGAAGCAGGGCGTTATGACTATGGCTCCAAAGCCGTCCTGTTTCATGTGGCTTATCACGTATTCAAGGTCTTTGACGTTTTCTATCGCAATGGGAACCACTTTTATCCCGTATTTTTTCCCCGCCCTGACCGCTATCCTCGTTGCGTGTTTTGAAGCTTCAAACTGAGGTGTGCAGAAGACGAGAACCTTTTTTATTTCAGGAAAGATCTTTGCGAATATCTCCATCCTCTTTTCCATAAGCGGTGCGTTGAGATTATCAACCCCCGTTATGTTTTCCGAGGGCCTGTCGAGGCTCTTTGTAAGACCCCACTCCTTTATACTCGTTCCCCCCAAAATCACCACAGGGGTCTTCAAGTTCCCGGAAGCTTCCTTTATCATGTAAGCTTCTATGCTTCCTCCCGCGAGGATAAGGTCGAACTCCTCTTGGCGCATCGCTATTTCCCGTGCCAGCTCCCTCATCCTGCTTAAGGTGTTGTTGCCCTCGAAAATTTCGTATTCCACGTTGGAAAGGCCGAGATCTTTTAACCCCGCTTTGAAACCCTCTACCTTATCTTTTCTGCTATCTCCCGATATTAAAACAGCCAATTTGTAGGTCTCCCTTTCGGGCGAACACCCCAAAAGGAAAGCTATCAACACTATCCAAAAAATCATCCCCCTACAAAGGGTTAATTTAAGAACTTCCTATCCGATAGTGGAGTTTTATAATTGATAACAACGGGGGGTCAGTTATGGCGGAAAACAAGATAGACGAATGCGCTAAGTATATGGATGAACTTTCCCGACTCACGGAAAACCTAATGAAAATAGCCAAGCAGTCAAACCTCCTCGCTCTTAACGCTGCGATCGAAGCTGCAAGGGTGGGCGAGTCGGGGAAGGGCTTTGCGGTAGTCGCTTCCGAATTCAGGAAGCTTGCGGACAACACTTCCAAACTCTCGAAGGAGATTAAAAACATCGTCGACAGGCTCGCGGAGGCCATCAAGTCGGAGGAAGAAAATGAGTCCTAAGAAAGAAAACCTTCCGGGCCTGCCGGATATCCTTGAAACAGGAAAAAACGAACTTGAGATCGTGGACTTTAGGCTCTACGAAGACAGAGAAGAAGGGGTATACGAGTGGATATTTGGCGTGAACGTAGCCAAGGTAAGAGAGGTTCTGAGGCTTCCCACGATTACCAAGGTTCCCAACATGCCTCCCGAAGTGGAGGGTATGGCGGAGATAAGGGGAAAGCTTATCCCCGTAGTTAGCCTCGCCCGTTGGATGGGAATAGATGAACCTCTTGAAAGAAAGAAGTTCCTCCTTCACCTGGAGTTTCTCAGAGAGAACGTAGGTGTTATCGTTCACGACGCTAAGAGGATAAGGAGGATAACTTGGAGTGACATAAAGAAAGCTCCGGAGACCTTAAACCAGAAAATGGGAGGGAGGATAACCGGGGTGGTAGATACAGAAGACGGACCTCTTATAATCCTCGACTTTGAGGGAATACTCCACGACATAGGATTGCTTAGGGTCTTCCACGAGGCGGAAGCGGTCAAAGAAGCGGAGGAAACGGAAGAAACCTTTACTATACTCGTTGCGGAGGACTCCGCTATAGCGAGGAAGATCGTCAAAGATATTTTAGAGAGTGCGGGGCACAAGGTGATCCTCGCGGAGGACGGAGCGGAGGCTTGGAAGATCCTAAACGAATACCTTGAAAGGGCTAAAAAGGAGAACAAGGCGATCACCGATTACATTCAGCTCGTAATAACCGACATAGAAATGCCCAACATGGACGGTCTTACCCTAACCAAGAAGATCAAGGAAACTGTAGGGCTGATGGGACTCCCCGTAGTGGTGAACACCACCCTGTCGGATGACTCCAACAGACAGAGGGCCTTTAGGGTCAACGCGGATGGCTTTATCGTAAAGTTCGATGCTAAGGAGCTTTTAGACATGGTCAAGAAACTCGCAGTCAGGAGAGGTAGCGAGCAATGATCAGCGACGAAATGAGAGAAATCTTTAACGAATTCCTCGTTGAGGCGGAGGAGAACCTCCAAAAGGTAGAGGAAAACCTACTCGAACTGGAAAAGGATCCTCAAAACGAAGAACTTCTTAACGCCACTTTCAGGGCAATGCATACCTTGAAGGGAGGGGCAGGATTTTTAGGTCTGACCGCTATAGTGGAAACCGCTCACGCCGCCGAAGACGTCCTCGGAAAGCTCAGGAGCGGAGAGCTAACCCTAACACCCGAAATAAACGATGCGATCTTGGAAGCGGTTGACTTCATAAGGAACGCACTCCAAAGGTATGAGGCGGGGGAAGAGGTAGAGGTTCCGGAAGACCTCGTTAAAAAACTGAGAGCCCTCGAACAGGGCCAGCCACCTCCTCAAGAGGAGAAAAAGGAAGAAAAGAAAGAGGTAAGCACGGTAGACGAGCTTCTGGACAAGTTCGGATTTTCCCGTCTAAAAGGAAAACCTATAGAAGAGATCTTAGAAGAGCTAATATTACTTCCCCCTGATGAAAGACCCGCTGAACTAATAGAAGAACTCGACAAGATAGTGGCTCAGGAAAAAGCTAAAGAAGAAACAAAAGAAGAGACAAAGGAAGAGGAGAAACCCGAAGAAAAAGCTATAGAACCCGTCCAGCAGGTAGCAGAAGAGAAGAAGGAGGAACCCAAAGAGGAAAAGAAGGAAGAGCCCAAGAAAGAAGAACCTAAAAAGGAAGCTAAGAAGCCTCCCATAAAGAGCGAAGGAGAAAAGGTATTAAGGATAGACGTTAAAAAGATAGAGGACCTTATGAACTTAGTAGGAGAGCTCGTTCTTGAAAGAAACCGCCTCCTGAGGGTATTCCAAAAACTCTACGAGGAGTATCAGTCAAAGACGGTAGATGAGCTCGAAACGGTAATGTCTTCCCTCGATAGGATAGTGGGTGACCTTCAGCTGGCGGTAATGAAAACGAGGATGCAACCGGTTAAGCGTCTCTTCCAGAAGTTCCCAAGAGTTGTCAGGGACTTGGCCCGTATGCTCGGAAAAGAAGTGGAGCTTGTCTTAGAGGGTGAAGATGCGGAAATGGACAAAACCGTCCTCGAAAAACTTGAAGAGCCTCTGATACACCTGATAAGAAACGCGGTAGACCACGGGATAGAACCTCCCGATGAGAGAGAACGCTTAGGAAAGCCAAGAAGAGGGACTGTAAAACTCAGCGCCTACTACCACGGGGACAGGATCTTCATAGAAGTCTTCGACGACGGACGTGGTATAGATGTTGAAAAGGTAAAGAAAAAAGCTCTGGAAAAAGGTCTCCTCACTCCCGACAGGGCGGAGAAGATGACCGAAAAGGACATACTATTCCTCATATTCCACCCCGGCTTTTCTACCGCGGAGGGCGTGTCTCAGGTATCGGGAAGGGGAGTGGGAATGGATGTAGTAATGAACACCGTCTCCGCCTTTAGGGGAACAATAGACATAGAAACGGAAAGAGGTAAGGGAACGAAGATAATTCTGTCCTTCCCGCTTACGGTGGGAATAATAAGGTCTCTCCTCGTGTCCGTGAACGGAAGACTCTTTGCGATACCCATATACTCTGTGCTTGAGATAATTCAGGGAGAGGACGCACAGATAACCACCGTATCCGGTAAGGAGGTTCTAATACTCAGGGAGATGACCATACCCCTCATTAACCTCGGTGAAGCCCTTGAAATGGGTGGAGGAAACGTAGGTTACGTGATCGTGTCTCAAGTAGGAAGCCAAAAAGTAGCCTTCACGGTGGAAGATCTCTTTGGGGACGAGGAGGTAGTTGTAAAACCGCTGGGTAAGATCATCGGAGAGGTTCAAGGGATCTCCGGAGCCACCATCACTGGCGACGGTAAGGTGGTTCTCATCCTTGACCTTGACGGTATATTGAAGCGTGAAATGAAAACGATAACCTTCGTATGAGGTGGTAAAGGATGGCGGAGATAGTGCCCGTAGGAGAAACAAAACCGGACGTTGCTCTTACCGATATTGAGGAGTTTTTAGGCATATCCATCGAAAAGGAGCTCATAGGAATACCTCTTAAAAAGATCCTGACCATATCGAAGGTGCTCGACATAGTAAAGGTTCCCTATACCCCTGATTTCATAATGGGTGTTATTAACCTGAGGGGTGAGATCATACCCGTCCTCTCTCTCAAGCAAATCCTCGGTCTCTACGAGCAAACAGAGCCGACCCGTATAGTGGTCCTTGACTCTTCTCACGGAAAGGCGGGGGTATTGGTAGACAACATAGTGGGTGTCATAAGGGTCCCTCACGAAAAGTTTGAGCCCAACCCCATGGTAGGGCGCTACAGTGCCTATGTGAGCCACGTAGCTCAAACAGAATACGGACTTATGGAGATCCTCGATATAGACCGCCTCATAGATTCCATAGTTCAGAAGGAGAGTTCCTCTTAGTGAGCGATCTACTCCTTAGGGCTATCCGGGGTGAAAAGGTAGAGAGGTTCCCCGTTTGGCTTATGCGCCAAGCGGGAAGGTATATGAAAGAGTATAGACAGATAAGGGAGAAGGTAGGAACCTTTTTAGATCTTTGCAAAAACGTAGACCTTGCGGTGGAGGTTTCCCTCCTTCCTGAAAGGCTTTTGGGTGTAGACGCGATAATAATGTTTTCGGACATCTTAGTTCCTTTGGAAGGTTTAGGGATCAAATTTGAGTTCCTCGAAGGCGAAGGCCCAAAAGTATACTGGGAAGGGAAGATATCCCCTTACGATCCTAAGGCAAACGCTTACGTTTATGAAATCATAAAACGCTTGAAAAAAAGAACCAGCCTACCGGTTATAGGCTTTTCGGGTGCACCCTTCACCTTGGCAAGCTACGTAATAGAAGGTTCCGCAAGCAGGGATTTTAGAAAGACTAAAGTGTTCATGTGGGAAAGGAGCTACGACTTTAGAAGGTTGTTAGAAAGCATAACCGACGCCCTCATAAAGTATCTTTCCGCCCAGATCTCCGCAGGGGCGGACGTTGTTCAAATTTTCGACAGCTGGGCACTTCACCTTTCAAGGGAGGATTATGAAGAATTTGCTCTGCCTTTCGTTGAAGATCTCATATCTGAGATTAAAGCAAGACATGACATCCCGGTAATTTACTTCTTCAGAGGATCTTCTTCCTTTTTAGATTTGGTTTTAGATCTTCCCGCGGATGTGCTTTCGGTCGACTGGAGCGTGTATCTTCCCTCCCTAATGATAAAATCGCAAAAGGCATTTCAAGGAAACTTGGATCCTGCTCTCCTGTATGCCTCAGAAGATACTATAAAAATGAAAACTCTTGAACTGCTGAGAAGCATTCCGAGAAAAACGTCATATATATTCAATCTCGGGCACGGGCTTGCCCCGGATATGGAGTTTCCCAAAGTTAAACTTCTCGTAGAAACCGTTAAAAAGTTTACCTTATCATAAATATCCCTACGGGGCGTAGCGCAGGTGGTAGCGCGCTGGCTTCGGGAGCCAGAGGTCGCCGGTTCGAGTCCGGTCGCCCCGATTAGATTTCCAAACCCAGCTGTCTCTTAGCTCTTTCCTTTAGGACCTCTATGAGATCCTCCGCTGTGGTCCCGTCCTGGGGGTATATAGCGTAGACGAATTTAAAGACCTCTGAAAGAAAGTCGGAAACACCTTCAAGAACGTGGATCGCACCCATCTCATCGGTTCCGGGAAGCATAAGCAAGATGAAATTTTCTTTCGGAATTATTACATCCGAATCCCTTAAAACTTTACTTAAAGGTTCAGCTACTTTTTTCGGATCAGCTCCTTTCACAGGGACGAGTGCGATAGCAACGTTATCTATTGCAGGTATATGTTCCACGAGATTTAATTGCTGTCTTATTCTACTTAGTTCTTTTATCTCGTGAGCCAGAAATTCTTTAAGGAAATCCTCCCCTACTATCTGTGCCATCCAATTAATTGTAAACCGAAGGCCCCCGAAAGGGGACCCAAAGTTCAGTTTTAAACGGTAACCGCCTCTTTAGGTTTGGGAAGCCAAGGTTCCATACCCTGTTCTTTTGCCCACTCCTTAGCAAGATCGTAGGCAGCTTTGGCGGTGTTTATGTTCTTTTCTATGAGCTCTAACTTCTTCTTGAACTTCCTCTCTATTGCAGAGTCAAGGGACATGGTCCCACCCGACGCTACGAACTTTTTGAGGAACCTCGCCTTTATACCCTCTTCTATGGACTCCATTCCCACTATCTGGGTAGCTCCGAAGAAGGCTCCGAGCATAGCCATGTTGGTGGCAAGTTCCGTTCCCGCTATC
>WFYK01000005.1 GCA_015490105.1 Aquificaceae bacterium
CGTCCGTCTCCATAGATATATAGTCGCCCTTGGCAACACCCCTTTTTTTCAGCATGTCGTAAAGGACCTTAACGTTAGTGCTCTTTCCCGCCAAAGAAGCGCCGAAATATACGACTTTCAGCTTCATGACGCCCCCAGTATGCGGTTTAGTTTCTCCTCTATAGCTTCAGGAGATAGTTTAAGGAGTTTAGCAGGTTTGGGCTTTACGTTTGCAAAGATCTTTTCAAGCTCGTCCGCAAGATCTTTTAAAAATAACCTCACTGTTCCAAGAGCCACGTTCTTAGGACACAAAACACCTACCAAGAAACGCGTTCCTACAGCTTTTACCACCACGTTTTGCTTCTTGCTCTCGTATTGGATAGCGTCCAACGCGTCATCCTTAGATACCATCTTGGCCATCTCAAAAGCTGCACCGAATATACCGCTTATGATACTCGCTAAAAATTCCGCTTGGGTTTCATCCAAGTTTTTCCCGTAGAAGGAAATGATCCTCCCCGCGTCGTCAGAAAGGATCACGAGATCAGCGTCGGTCTTGGCTATGAAGTTTTTCAGTGCATTCACCACTTGCTTTTCAAGTTCCTCATCGATCTCATACTGGATTACGTCCAGCTCCATGACTCCCTCCTCAAGTTTAATGATACACTCCAACCTCCCCCTATCAACCTCACTTCAGCAGATCCATAACCTTCTTTATACTTATGCGCATCCTCTCGAAAGCCTCCGCGAGCTTACCTATCTCGTCTTTGGATTCTATTGGTATCTTCTGATCTACATCTCCCATGCTGATCCTTTCCGTGTGATCTATTAGGGTGTTTATGGGCTCCTCCACGTATTTTTTGAATATCAGGTAGCTCACGAAGAAGCTCACCATTACGCCCGCAAAGATAAGCATGAGAATGTATATACCCAGCTGTTTGTAGGAGTCAACTATCGGTGTCATATCGTAGCTCAAAATGAGAAGTCCTATAGGTTTCCTGGAGAAATTCAAGATAGGTTTTGCAATAACCGCGTAGTTTTCTTCGAGCAATACGGTGTTGGGCAGGTTTACAGCTTTGAGCATAAGGTTTCTAAGAACGGGGTTCGTCTCGTAGTAGACGTAGTAATTCCCTACAGACTCCTTTTCCGCAGGCCACTCCGCGTGCTGGGCTGCCTTCTTGTTTATCAGGACGAGACTGTCTACATTTGACAGAACTTTTAGCTCATCGAGAATAGGTTCAAAAGGTGTTATCAGCTCGACCGCTCCCAAAGGTTTTGTTCCCTCTATCACGGGAATTACACCCGTGACTATAGTTCTCTTTAGACCTATCTCTATACCCTTTTGAGGAGATCTCCTCTGGATTGCGGTAACCACAGTTCTTCTAAATTTAGAAACGTCAATGCCGTAGCGTTCAGGGTTCCACGTCCTGAAAAAGGAAGTGGCAGGAGGGGTGAGAAAATGAAGCCTGAGATCGTAAATGTCTGTAAGATCCTCGAGGTTCCTCCTGACGTCAACGTATTTGTAAAGAAGCCTTCTATTTTTTTCTTTAAACGCCCTTCTCACATCAGGATCTAAGCTAACCAGATAGGCGACAGAAAGTCCGCTTCGCTCCCTTCTCTTTACGTGATCCAAGAAGAGCTTATAGCCGTTGTCGAGGATCTCTTTAGCTTGGTTTTTTAGCTGTTGCTGTATAAGAACGTAACTTATTGCCCATATGGAACCTACCATGATAATGAGGACGATCAAGTTAGGTATTACGAACTTCTCAACGAGGGAAGCGTTCTTGAAGAACCTACCTACCATAGCTCACCTCTCCCCTTGAAATGCTTCGGGAACTATCGACCTTACCCTATTCATAAACTCTCTCCTTGCCTCCCCCTCGGGTATCTCATCCGCTAACCTCTCAATTATAAGTTTTACAACCTTAGCACTCAAGGCTCTCTCTTTTAGACCCATACCTTCTAAGGTTTTCTCCCACAGTATCTTTCCTACGGGTCCTATTTCACTCACATACAAACTCTTTACCTCCTCGATCTTATCCGAAGACAAAATGGGTCCCGCTGTTTGGATCAGAAGATCCAGCTTAAAGTCAGTATAAGAAGGAGGTTCTAAAGATATGAATTCGTAAGATCTGCTTTCTACTCCGGGAAGATCCTTTATCTTTTCTCTTACCTCCTGTGCCCTTTCACCTTCGAGGATCACCCCCGCTTCCTTGACCACACTAAAGGCTTCAGATCCCTTGTAGAAAACATCTATCTCGGTCAAGCTGGATGCGTTGGATACGACCAGTCCGCTCTTTTGTGTTTCTCTAAAGTAAGAGGGTCCTTCTTGGTGGCCTTCTACAAAGCCTAAGTTTTCCCGCCTTGAAAGGTGAAAGAGGTTTACGATTTCGGGTTCTAAACTTACCGCAGTTAGGTATGTTTTTGCAGGGAGAAAGTGCGTGGAAATGTAAGTTTTAGCTCCTTGCCCAGAGTTTCCGTCCCCTGCGAAGATACCTACGCACTTGCCGTTTTCAAAAAGGATCATGCCCACGATCTCCTCCGTCGTATAAAGGGCAACATAACCGTATAGGTGAGACCTTTCGATCATTAGAAGCTCTTTTTCAAGGTCCACATAGCCGAGGAATATGTCCTCTTGGACCGTATCACCAAAGGGCAAAAACACGAGAGGACCGTGCTTTAAGGGATCCCAGAAAGGATTCTCGAGCAGAACGATCTCAAAAAGAGAAGCTTCAAATAAAGAAGCGCTTCCCCTTTGATCTTTGAGAGCAAAGTCTTGAGGGGGAAACTTTACAAACTTTCCCTCTTCGGACAAGGCAATGCCCCTAAGCGGTCTTCCCTCAAAAAGGAGCAAAAATTCATCCCTGTTCCAGTAAGAGACCTTCAAAAAGCCCGTGAATTTCTTTATGCGAAGGTCTTCCAAAAGACTCCTTAGGTTCAAGGTTTGAATATCGAGACCTTTAAAAACGGCCCTTTTCGGCATTCCCCCTCTCCGAGGAAAATAATACCTCAGGAGAAGCGGGAAAAGAGGGCTTCCCTCATCACCTTTATGGGAGGAGGGCAACCGGTCCAAATACGGAAGCTCTCCGCCCCCTGATGCAAAAGCATAGAAAGACCGGACACACAGCGAGCACCTTTTCTTTTTGCACTTTCAAGAAGAGGCGTGGTCGGATAGACGATGTCCACTACCGTGTGGTCGGGAGATATGAGGGAATAATCAAAGAGTGGAGGATCCGTAGGCTTTAGACCCACACTCGTAGTATTCACTATAACGTCCACGTGATTCAAAGTGTTCTCTATCGAGTCAACTACTTGCGCGCTGAAAGTCTGTGCCAAGCGAATTGCCTTTTCTTTCGTTCTATTCCAAAGAAACACTTCGGCTCCAACTTTGTTGAGAGCGTATAGGATCGCCCTCGAAGATCCGCCAGCCCCCAAAACGAGAACCCTCTTGCCTTTTAGCGTTTCCTCTCCGCAGGCCCTTAGAAAGCCTATCCAATCGGTGTTGTAGCCTTCAATACCTTTATCCGACAGCTTTATAGCTGTCTC
>WFYK01000006.1 GCA_015490105.1 Aquificaceae bacterium
CCCGGATTGTTCGGATTAAGATCACACGGCAAACCGTAAAGCTCTTCGAGTTGAGGCTTCGCTTCCAGATATGCGAACTTCCTGTAAAGCTCTTGTGATCCCGCAGGCTTATACCACACGTAAGGCTCATCCACGGCTATTGCAAGGTCGATAATTCCCGAATTCACCTCCGTGCACTCCTTTTGAACCGAAATGACAGACGGGATGTCCGAATACAAAGTGCAAACGGTCGTTGCCGTGGAAGCGTTCGGAGTGCTCACGGCTTGTGCATTAATTGGGCTGAGTTCCGCAATCCCGCTGATTAAGGTATATTTGTCATACAAATAAAGCAAGGCTATATACCACTCGATGGCTGTAGGTGTTCTGCCTCCCAAACTCGCCACTTCCGTTTCCAAAACCTGAATTATCGACTTGACGTAGTTCTCCGCTTCGGAGTAAGAAGAAAACCCGCTTATCTTGTAAGTTATTCCGTGCGTTTCTTCGAGCGCGCTTAAAAACGTCCGCTTTTCTGATAATGATTCTACAAGAGCATGGAACGGAGAGATCAATACACCGTTGCCGGAAGAAAGCGGTATGCAAAGTCCGTTATCCCGCGTGTAGACGTTTATCCCGTCCGTTCCTTCCGCACATACAAAAACCGCCCGCACGCTTCTGTTTACCTCTCGGGAAAAGGAAAACCTGCCGTCCTTAATCGGCACGGCGGGGGTTGACACGAATTGTCCCGTGTTCTCATCGTAAAGGTAAATGTAAGCGGTCCCGTTGATCGGGGGATCAATCGCGTAACCGCTAACCTTAAGCGTGTAAGTGGGAGTGTAAGAACCTTCGTCGCCTCCTCCGCACCCCAACATACCGAGCAAAGCCAAAACTCCCAAAACCCTCCTCATCGCCCTCACCTCCTATAGAGATAATAACAAAATTGCTTTTTCGACCGCCTTGGCGGAGCGATAGATACTCTCAAGAGGTGATCTTGTAGCTTGAAAATTATAATTATAAGTCATGAGTCTGAGTAAAAAAGAGATTGAAAAAAGCTGAAAGAAGCTGTAGAAGAAATAGAAAAATACAATCCGAGCGCGGATATTTACCTAATTCTCATCGGCGGAGCATCCCTTATTCTGAAATATCGCTTACCTTATATAGGTGGAATCGGAGATCTTCTCTCCCGCAAAGGATTCCAGATTGTTGCTGAGGCGCTCCTCAACCTTCCTCCCGACTATGAGGAGAGGCTCGAACCTATCATGGAAAGCAGAAAAGTTCATGTTCTTTCTCTGTCTCCTTACGATCTTGCGGTCTCAAAAATAAGCAGAGGTTTTTCGAAGGACATAGAAGATATACTGAACTCCGAGCTTATCGATCATATTAACATAGAGCGGTTGAAAAAGATCTATTTCGATGCTATGAATTATTGGACTAGGAGACCCCAGAAGGTTTGTGCGGGCATGGGAGGATTTCGAAAATGCTTACAAAAGGAAAGTTCAATCTGAGAAGGCTCTACAAGAGGGCAGAAGAGCTCGTCGCTCTCCACAGCCGTGAGAGGAAAGAAAGGTTCCTTCCCTATTACCATTTGCTTGCTAAGGAGATAGGAAAGGATGTTTCGGAAGAGGATTTCGGGTTCGCCCTTGCGTTTGCTACTTATGTTCTCGAAAACGCCTTCTGGTGGACCGAGCAGGATGAGGAACTTTACGAGCTCCTGAAATATATGGTAAGGAAATACGGAAAAGAAAACTATTGGAAGTATGCTTCCGAAACGAAGCTCCCGCTTCAAGAATATTTGAAAGCTAATTACGACTTCAGGGACTATTAAACCGCAAGGCTACCTACGTCCGCAACAGCACCTTGATTTCCTAACTATGAAGGCATATACTTGTTCACACGAACAGACTTTTGAGGGAAAGATGAAGCGTAAAGTGACCCTCTCTTACGAGCTTACCCTTCCTCAGAACATCTATCCCAAGCTGGACAGACTCTTCAATACTTTCATGTGGGAGACAAGAAGAACCGTAAAGAACGGGTGGAACGAAGAAACCTTGAAACTCCTCGAAGGGAAAGGCTCAGCCTGTTCGGTTCTCAAAGGCACAGCTGAAAGACCTTCTCACCTTCCTTCGAGGTTCCACAGAAACGTCCTTGAGATGGGAGGTGAGATCTTGAGGTCTCAGATAGAGAGAAAGAAGATTTACGAATACATAGCTGAAAAGCCTTGCAGGAGTTTTATAGACGAGACCCTGATTGCAAAGGAACTTAGAACTTCACCTCTTTTTGTTTTAAACGTCCAAAGGCAGGTGAGGAATCTTTTGAGAAGCGGGAAGTTCGAGAGAGACTACCTCAAAGTAGCAAACCCCGACTTTTCGGGAAATGTGGTAATAACTTCCGCTGATGACTCCCTCTGCAGGGGACAGATGAGGAGACTGAGGCTCTTCGGAGACTTTCTTGAGTTCGAGATAAAGGTCCCCGACAAAAAAGGCTGGAGATGGATAAAGGTCAAGAAGCTCGTTCCCAGGAGGCTAAAGAAAGCACTCGAGAAAGCTGTGGATGTGAAAGCTCCCCTCATAAAGAGGGTCTTTCTAAAGAGCGGGTTCACCATCTACAGGCTCGTCGTTCCCGCAGAGATCGAGGTAGAGGTTCCCGATGAGGTGGAGAAGGTCTTTGCCTTGGACCTTTCACCTTCGGAAAAGAGGTTGGGAGTTGGGGTTGTAGTCTCAAGGGGTGAGCATTCAAAACCTGTATTTTTCAAAGCTCTCAAAACCGTAAGGAAGCTCGAAAGGCTCCTCAAAGAGATATCAGCCCTCGAGAGGAAAATAGACAGGGTAGCTGACCAAATTCACCTCACAAGGAGCAAAAAGCACAAGGGAAGGCTTGAGAAGAGACTTTCACACCTCTTTCTTGAGCAAAAGCTAAGGCAGAGGAAGTTCAAAGAGCTAAGAAAACAGCTCCTTGAGGTCTTTGTGAACTTGGTGATAGAACATGCTTTAGCTTACGGGTGTGAAGCAATAGCCATAGAGGAGCTTTCCTTCAAGGAGCTTCCCGAATGGAAGGACCCGAAGATGAAAAGACGCTTTGCTATGTGGTTTTATTCGAGGTTTGAGGAGAGGCTAAAACACAAAGCTGAGAGAAGGGGCTTGAGGGTAATTTCCGTTTCTGCGGGATGGACTTCGAG
>WFYK01000007.1 GCA_015490105.1 Aquificaceae bacterium
AAATAAAGAAGAGGTCCGTGCCCGCTTGAGGGAGCTGGGTATAGACATCCCAAAAGACACGCATTTTCTCGCCTGCGAGCACAACACCACAAACGATAGGATAGAGTTCTTCGATGAGGATCTGATCCCCCCAACACACCTTCCCTTACTTGAAAAGCTCAAAGCGGACCTTGAAGAGGCGGGCAAGAGAACAGCCTTCGAAAGGTGCGGTGAACTTCCTACTTCAAACTGCACGGATGAGGAGGCAGCCTTCAAGGAGGTTATGAAAAACTCCATGGACTGGACCCAAGTAAGACCGGAGTGGGGTCTTTCAGGAAACTACGCCTTCATTGTTGGTAGACGCAAGCTTACGGAAAGATTGAACCTAAAAGGTAGGGTTTTCCTCCACTCCTACAACTGGAAGGAAGATCCAAAAGGCATACTTCTGGAGGTTATACTCTCAGGCCCCCTCGTCGTAGGAGAGTGGATAAACATGGAGCATTACTTCTCAACAGTGGACAACGAGTCCTTCGGTAGCGGTAGCAAGGTCTATCACAACGTGGTGGGAAGGTTCGGCGTCATAACCGGAAACGTAAGCGATCTGAGAACCGGTCTCCCCGCTCAAACGGTGCTCGAAAGGGACAAACCCCACCATGAACCTATAAGGCTCATAACGATCGTCGAAGCTCCTTTGGAAAGGGTAGAAGCAATAGTGAAACGCATCAGAAAACTCAAAGAGCTGGTTGAAGGTTCGTGGATACTGCTCTCGGTGGTGGATCCGGTCAAGGGCAAGGTCTTCAGGCTGAGTTAAAATAAAGTATTATGAAGGAGATAGAAGTAAAGGTCCAAGGTATGACCTGTCAAGGTTGCGCCAATACCGTTCAGAGGGCCATATCCTCCTTAGAAGGTGTGTCAAAGGTTGAAGTGTTCTTGGACACAGGTCTTGTCAAGATTCAAAGTGAGAGAGATATACCAATGGAAGAGATAAGGGGAGCGGTGGAAAAGTGGGGCTACAAGGTAGTGGAATAAACTATGCAGGAGCTAAAAGCTCAAACTCAAGATCTGAAAGACCGTTTCGATCAGGTCCTCAAGGTTTTGAATCCCGATAAGCTCAGGGAGGAACTGAGATCCTTAGATCAGGAAATGTCCCGTCAAGATTTCTGGGAGGATCAAGCCAGGGCCAAGGAAGTTATCCAAAGAAGGAAGTGGATCGAAGAGACCCTCTCTCAAATAGAGGCGGTAGATAAAGCTTTGAAAGATGTAGAAGAGCTTGCTCAAGTGAGTGACGAAACGGATACGGAAGCTTGGGCGATAATAGGCGACGAACTTACCCAGATAGAGGAAAAAGTTAAGAAGCTGGAGATAAAGACCTTCCTTTCCGAAGAGATGGACCCCAAAAACGCTTACCTCACGGTCCAGGCGGGAGCTGGCGGGACGGAAGCATGCGACTGGGCTCAGATGCTCCTTCGTATGTATAGACGCTGGGCGGAGAGGAAAGGGTTTGATGTGGAAGTGGTGGACATTACTCCCGACGACGTTGCGGGGATAAAAAGTGCTACCCTCCTGATAAAGGGCCCTTACGCTTACGGGTATCTGAAAGGAGAACAGGGCGTTCACAGGCTCGTTAGGATCTCTCCCTTCGATGCGAGTGCGAGAAGACACACCTCTTTCGCTGCCGTTTCGGTTATGCCTCAGATAGACGAAACCATAAAGGTGGAGATAAGGGATGAAGACCTGAAAATCGAAACCTTCCGAGCTTCCGGTGCGGGGGGACAGTATGTAAACAAAACCGATACCGCGGTAAGGATAACCCACATACCCACCGGGATAGTAGTATCTTGCCAGCAGGAAAGATCCCAGTTTCAAAATAAAAGGAAAGCCTTAGAACTTTTGAAAGCCAAGCTCTACCAACTTGAACGCCAAAAACTCATGGAGAAGAAAAAACAATACGAGGGGGAAAAAACCGACATCGGTTGGGGGCATCAGATAAGGTCATACGTATTCCAACCCTACAAGCTCGTCAAGGATCTGAGAACCGGTTATGAGACGAGCAACGTAGAAGCTGTTATGGACGGCGAAATAGACGAATTTATAGAAAGCTACTTAAGATATAGAGCGCAGAAACTGGCTAAAAGTCAAGACCAAGATTCCGAAAGTGGCTAACTTTATCCCCTAAGACTATCAGCGCGTCCAATCTGAAAGGCCCTTTCCAGCCCACCTCTTCCATAAATCTGTGTCCGCAACGGATGATCCTGAGGAGTTTTCTCTTAGAGATCCTTTCAGCGGGATGCCCGAAGTCTTCGCTTTTGGCACCCTTGACTTCCACAAATACCATGACGTTTCCGTCTAAAGCTACTATGTCTATCTCTCCCCCCGTGCATCTATAGTTGCGTGCCAAGATCCTAAAACCTCTTCTTTTCAAATACTCAAGAGCCAAATCCTCATAAATCTTTCCCCTCACTTGCCTCCCCGATAGAAGGGTA
>WFYK01000008.1 GCA_015490105.1 Aquificaceae bacterium
CGGTTGCTCTGACCGTTACTATAACTGTTGTTGCACCTACAAGCCGAATGTCCATTTTGAGTATTTCCCTTACACAAGAGATTATCGCTTTCATCAGCTTAATCTTTCTATTTCTTGCAATATCTTTCAGGGTATTTGCAAATAAAATTCTTGTTTTTAACTGACTATGTCAACTTTTAACCTCTAAAAGGGTATAGAAATACTTAACGACATTGACAAGGAACCACTCAAGTCTGTATTCCAATTAATACCCAGCGAGGTGAGAGAAATGAACGAAGCTAAATACCATGCCTTACTCAATATTTTTTCATATCCTCCTTATACCCTGCCCTCTTCACCTACCTATTCTGCCTCAACTCTCTTAAGTTTCCTTAGATTCTGCAACTTCTTAACCTCTCTAAACATCTCCTGCCAGTTTTCAGAGTAGCGATGATACATCCAATAGGCTACCGCTTCTTTATCAGCTTCGGGCATACCCTGACCTATAGGTGGCATTACACCGAAGAAAGAATACGCCGCGGGCTTACAAACACCTTTATCTTTTGACGGGTTGGTTATGTAGTCCTTAACAAACTCTATAAATTCGGGTTCGTTAGGAAAGAATTCTTTAATGCGAGCTGAAACAAGATTCATAGGGGGTGCATCTATGTTTTCAGGTCTACGCCCGCTGAGAACATTTAAACGAGCTTGAGAAAAGTCCCTAAGGGTTGCTTTTTCTATGTGACAGATAGAGCAGTTGTTTTTGTAAACCTCGTAGCCCCTTTTGAAAAGGGTTTCATCTATCTCCTCCGCAAAAGTAAAGAGGATCGAACCAAATAAAAGAGTTAAAGGTTTTATGATATTCATATAATTTAATTTAGGCCTATTAAAAGGACGATCAAGGACAGGGCAAGCAAATACAAAGCCTTTAAGGTCCTATATGCCTAACAAATGATGGGATCTCTTCGGTTCTGAGCCAGCCTGCATCTTCCAAACGCTCATCTATGAAGTCTTTGTCTTTACCGAGCTTTTGGGCTAAGTATTCTACGAAGCCTTTGCGGTTCCCTTTGAACTTCTCTATTTCTTCATCGCTAACTTCGGGGAAACGTGATCTTACCCTTCTTTTTACCTCTTCCCAAGCACTTTTGTTCTCGTAAAGGAGGAACTTTTTATCCCTTACCCCGTCCTTTACAGCCATCTCTTTGAGGGCCTCTACCATCTCAGGATCGTAGGTAAGGATCGCTTCCGCCATTACCGGATCAAGGCTGTAGTATATGCCGAAGAGCTTACCCAAAAGGCGTCTCTTGGTTCTTATAAAGAGCGTAAGTTTGTCCCTTACCTCTTCGAGTCTGTCGTATAGGAGTTCCCAGTAGTTTAGCATCTCCAGTTCCAAACCGCCTATGTGCCTTATGTGAGAGGTAAGCTCGTGCATGTTGTAGTTTTGCTTTTCCGCGACACTTCTTGTATGAACTTTTTCTTTCCTGCTATCGCCGTAGTCGAGCTCCACATCCGTGTGAACGGGCGGTATTATGTGGTAAGTTTCCGACTCCCAACCTGCTTTTCTGAGGATCTGTTCCGCACCGTGCTCATCGAGGTTGTATCTCTCCATAAGTAATTTCTTCAGGCCTTCCCTATCCTTCTTGAACTTGTCAAGCTCCTCTTCAGGGATGTTTACCTCAACGTAGACGAGTTTCTCACCTCCTTCTCCGTCAGGAACAATGATGTTTTTCCTTCCGTTTATGTTTCTCTTGATAAACTCCCAATCTTCATCGGTCATAACGGGTTCCGGATGCCAGCGGGTGTCCATCTCCGATTCTACTTCTAAGTAAGGGACCGTTTCATACCACGTAGCTTTGGTTAGTTTTTGCTCGATGAGCTCTTCCGGCTCTCCGAGTTTTTCTTTCACATAGTTTATAAATTCGCGCCTCTTGAACTTAAACCTGTCTATTTCCTCAAAGGTCAGTTCGGGGAAGAAGATCTTAAGCTTATATCTGATGTAATCCCAGTTTCCAAAGAGGTTTTGAGGTTCGAGGATCTCTTCAAAGTAGGGGTGTTTTTTCATAAAGTCAAAGTAGTAAGAGATATACTTTCTCACTCGCGGATCTGTGTTTATTAGAGCGTCCATAAACTTGGGGTCAAAGTGGCGGATCATGGAAAGGAGACGTGCTATGTTGACCTTCTTTATGTTGTGAAGATGACACAGCTCTATAGCGTAATCCTTAGGTATTCTATCGTTAATCTTACAGTATTCGTTCATAACGTCCATCTCTCTCTTTAATAGCTCCCTCAATAGAACCAGCTTCTCTATATCAGAAAGCTTATCTTTTAAAATCAGCGTTTCGAAGACACCCATCTTTTCACCTCCCTCACAAATCTCTCTATTTTTAATTTATCCTTCACGCCGGGATTTGTCTCTACCCCGGATGATACATCAACCCCGAAAGGCCTTACTTTCTCAAGGGCTGAGACTACATTTTCAGGAGTAAGACCTCCCGCTAAGATTACCCGAAAGCCTTTTTCCACCACTTTTTTGGCCAAGTCCCAGTTGAAGGTTCGGCCTGTGCCTCCGTAAGCCTTTTTAGAGTAGGTGTCGAGCAAAACCGCATGGGCTTTTTTCCAAACTTCCGGTATTTCAGCCCTGTCCCTTACCCTAAAAGCTTTTATTACCCTCCCAAAACCTATCCTTTTCGCAAGATCCGGACCCTCCTCACCGTGAAGCTGGACAAGGTCAAACCCTTCGTCGAGAGCTGACTTTACTTCCTCATAGGATGGGTTTACCATAACCGCTACCTTCTTTACCCCCTCAGCTTTGGGTAACAGTTTCCTTCTTGTTTGATCATCAACGTATCGGGGGCTCTTAGAGTATAGGATAAAACCGAGGTAGTCTACCCCTTCCTTCAAGCAGACCTCAATATCTTCTTCTCTCCTCAACCCGCATATCTTTACACGCACCATCAGTATATAAAGAACTTCCCGATCCTATCGAAGCGCGGGTTTAGCAGGGCTATAAAGAGTTGCTTAAAACCGGTGAGCGGGCCCACATCTTCTGGTGTCAAGGCGGGAACCCTTCCCGAAAAGTAAATAACAAAGGTTTTTCCTATGATGTTTTCTCGAGGAACAAAACCCCAATACCTACTATCCTCACTGTTGTCCCTGTTGTCTCCCATTACAAAGTAATATCCTCTCGGAACCCTGAACTTTACGCACACCTGATCCTCTACCCTGAGGCAATCCTCCAAGCTGAAGGCCCTGTTTACGAGCCCCCAGGCCCGGAAAGGTTTCGGCGAAAACCATATCTTGTAGCTGAGGTTTTTGGATCCCGTATTTACACGCTCTTCAAACTCGTAGATCTCCTCTCCCCTGAAGGTCTTCTTACCCAAGAAAGTGAGCTCAGCCTCTTGACCGTTTACCGAGTAAGTGTATATCCAGAGTCCTATTTCATCGTCGTAGAACTTCTTAAACTCAATCACATCTCCCGGCCCGGCTATGAGGCGTTTTATGTAGTCGAGGTTCGGATTTGCGGGATATCGGAAGACTATAATGTCCCCCCTTTGAGGCTCGGAAAGTTTGTATACGAGCTTGTTAACGAGGATAAAGTCTCCTATAAGAAGTGTGGGTTGCATGGATGCGGAAGGGATGTTAAAGGCTTGAACGAGGGTTTCCCTAATGAGCAAGACTATGGCGATTATAACTATCAGCTCTTTTAGCCACTTTGGCACAGCTCCTCCCTCGCTCTCAATTGTCCGCAGGCTCCGAAAACATCGACACCCTTACTGAACCTGACAAAGGTGGATATACCCCTTTCCCAAAGCTCCCTTTGAAAAGCGAATATCCTCTCCAAAGGAGGCCTACTGTAGGGAAGTAACGGGTCCGGGTTGTAAGGAATAAGATTTACCTTGAATCTCTTTTTGTGCCTACCTATTAGCTTAGCTAAATCCCTCGCATGCTGAGGAGAGTCGTTGAGATCCTTTATAAGGACATACTCAAGGGTTATGCGCCTGTATCTGGGAAGGGGAAATCTTTTTAGTTCTTCCATAAGCTCATCCAGGGGGTTAGTTTTTGTTAAGGGCATGATCCTTTCCCTTAAGTCTTGGTAGGGTGCGTTTATGGAGACCGCAAGGTTTAGATCTCTCATCAGAGGGTCTTTTGCCATTCTCCTTATCTGGGAGATTATCCCGCTTGTTGAAACGGTCACCCTCCTTTTAGAAAGATCCAAACCCCAAGGGGAAACAAATATCTCACAAGCCTTCCTCAGGTTCTCATAGTTGGCAAGCGGCTCCCCCATGCCCATGAAAACTACGTTTCTCGGCTTTATTCCCGAGTCCGTAAAAACCTGCATGTATTGGTCCACTATCTCGTCCGCACTCAGATTTCTCTTGAGGCCGTCTATAGCGGTGGCACAGAAGGTGCAACCGACCGCACAACCCACTTGAGTAGATACGCACAAAGTATAGTGATCACGCTCTTTTATCAGCACCGTTTCCACGAGATGTCCGTCTTTCGTTCTGAAAAGATACTTGGTAGCGTCAGGCCCTTGGACTTTTTTGAGTAGGGTTAAGGACTTGGTTACATAGAGATTTTTGAGGATCTCTCTGAGGTCCTTCGGAAGGTTGGTCATAGATCCGAAGTCGAGTATACCCTTTTTATAGACCCATCCCAGTATCTGATCCGCTCTGTATGGTTCAACCCCTAAGGAAGAAATTTCCTCCCTGAGCTGACTTCTCGTGAAAGAAAAAAGGGGTTTCATTTTTTCACTACCTTTACCTTACCCTCAGCTATGTCTTCTATGGCTTGGAAGGTTTTCTTTATGAGTTCTCTTTCGCCCCTTATAAAGAAGTCGTCACCCTCTTCCAGGAGCTGAACGGTTCTTTTGACCGCAGCGTGGACAAGTTCGTAGCGTGAATTCACTTTCTTTAGAGCCTCTTCTATCTTAGGCCTTCTCGACATAGCACTCACCTCCTTCTATAAGATCCTTAATGTCTTTAGAGCATCCTTCCTTTTCAAGGGCACTTAAAACCCTGCTTTTCTCGGATCTGGAGGCTAATATAATGCTCCTCAACCGATCTACCGCTTTGTCTACGAAATCGTTAATTATAATGTAATCGAAAGCTTTAGCACAGGGTATCTCCTTTAAAGCGGTCTCTAACCTAACGTCTACGTTTTTATCCAAATATCCTCTTGCAAGGAGGCGCCTCCTAAGTTCCTCAAGAGATGGAGGGAGAAGAAAAACGGTAACCGCTTCGGGAACCTTGCTCTTTACCTTAAAGGCACCCTGAACGTCTATTACCAGGAGTGAGTCCACTCCTTCTTTGAGATTTCTTTCCACTTGATCCTTAGGGGTCCCGTAGTAATTACCGTAGACGTTTGCGTATTCAAAAAACCTGTCTTCCTCTATACCTTTTTCAAACTCTTCTCTTGTCATGAATAAGTAATCCACCCCATGGACCTCTCCCGGTCTCGGTTCACGCGTTGTAGCAGTCACAATTTTTTTAATGTTATCCAAGCTTTTTAAAAGTTTCTGAGCCACTGTAGTTTTGCCTGCTCCGGAGGGAGCGGAGAGAATAAAGAGTTTTGCCATCTAAGAGTATTTTAACTATAATTGAGACGCTAAGGAGGGAAAGGTGCTATGGACTTTTTAGGAAGAGACGAAGCACCCCTTACCGCGGAAGAGTGGGAGCAGATAGACAAAGCTGTCATAAACGTAGCTAAAGAAACGCTCGTCTGCAGGCGCTTTGTTCCCGTGGTGGGACCGATAGGTCCGGGCCACCAGATGGTTTCCTACGACGTTATTTACGGAATGGAGCCGGGGGTGTGTGAGATAAAACCGGGTCAAGAGTATGAAAGCTGTGAGCCGGTAAGGACAGGTATAAGAAAGCACATACCCATCCCCACCATATACAAGGACTTTATTATCTCTTGGAGGGATCTTGAATACTTCAGACAGTTTAACCTTCCCATAGATACTTCCAACGCGGTTGCCGCTGCGGTAGCTACCGCGGTTGCGGAAGACACTTTGATACTTTTAGGGAACAAGGAACTTGGTCTTGAAGGTCTCATGACCGCTGAAGGTATAAACACCCTTTCCATGAGCGACTGGTCTCAGGTGGGGAACGCCTTCAGTGATGTGGTTCAAGGGATTTCAAAACTCGTAGAACTGGGTTTTTACGGAAATTACTACCTCGTGGTTAACCCCAAGCGCTACTTCCTGCTCAACAGGATGCACGACAACACTGGCCTTTTGGAGATAGAGCAGATAAAGAAGGTGGTAAAGGAGGTCTATCAGACCCCCATAATGCCTGAGGATAAAGCTCTCTTGGTTTCCGCAGGACCTCAGAACTTTGACCTCGTTATAGCTCAGGATATTTCTGTAGCTTATGTTGAGTCTACCAATATGAACCACCTCTTCAGGGTTCTTGAGATGGTGGCTCTCAGGATAAAGAGGCCCGGTTCCATTTTAGTAATAGGTTAAGGAACGTCGTGTATTACGACGGGTTTCCCCGCCCAGTGGGAGAGTATGTCTATGGCCACCTGAACGCCCACACCAGAAGCGCAAGCAAACATGGAACTGACCCCAGCTAAGAGCCCAGCCACATACAGACCTTCTTTTACCTTATAGTTTCCGTCGTGCTTTAGCATTACCCTTCCCGGCTTGGGGGACCTTGGATTATCCACTACCTCCACACCCTCACACTCTATATCAAACCCGTGAAAGCCCGTAGCCAGCACTACGAACTCGGAGGAAAATTTCTTCCCGCTCTCTGTCAAAACCTCGAAGTTTCCCTTAGAACCTTCTACCTTAACGACCTTATCTTCCAAAAAGTCAACCCCGCCGAAGGTGTTTATCTGGTTTTTTATCTTTTCTATTACCTCCGTGCCTTTGAGACCCTGATCCACACCGGGCACGTTTTTGAAAAGAGCTCTGTTCATATCGGATCTTCCGTTATCTATAACGAGATACTTTCTGCTCTCCGCCCAGTCCCAACCTCTACCCCTTGCGGAAGCGAGGGTCAAGGCACAAGAAAGTCCCGAAGCTCCTCCGCCGACTATAATTACGTCGTAAAACATTTAAACCTCCACCTTCTGAAGTATTTCGTCAGGTATTTCAAAGTTAGAGATTACCTGCTGGACGTCTTCAAGGTCATCGAGAGCATCTATAAGCTTTAAAACCTTCTTGGCGGTTTCCGGATCGTTTACCGCAACGGTGGAAGTGGGTATCCAAGTAACCTGAGCTTTTTCAACGTTGACACCGAGTTTCTCTAAAGCTTCTTTTACCGAGTAAAGATCTTCAGGTGCTGTGTAGACCAAATGAACTTCGGAACCGCTCTGAACATCATCCGCCCCCGCCTCTATAGCTTTCTCTAAAAGATCTTCCTCGGTTATGGAACTCGCGGGAACTTCTATAACACCTTTCCTTTCGAATAAGTAAGAGACACATCCAGAAGATCCGAGGTTACCACCGTATTTGGAAAAAGTATGCTTTACCTCCGCGGAGGTTCTATTTCTGTTATCGGTAGTAGCCAGCACCATTATGGCCACACCGCCGGGACCGTAGCCTTCGTAGATTACCTCTTCAAACTGCTCACCCTCTATCTCACCTGCACCTTTTTTTATGGCTCTCTCTATGTTCTCCTGGGGCATGTTTGCCCTTTTGGCTTGTTCTATGGCGGTCCTCAAACGGGGGTTAAACTCGGGATTAGGTCCACCCAAGCGGGTAGCCACTATTATCTCTCTTATTAACTTGCTAAAGAGTTTACCCCTTTGGGCATCTACTTTGGCCTTCTTGTGTTTTATTTGTGCCCAGTGGCTGTGACCGGCCATAGTCGAACCTCCTAACCTTACATTTTAAAATATCGATCCGCCATGAAAGACCTGAGACAGTTCATAGAGACTTTGGAATCCATAGGTGAGCTCGTAAGGATAAAGGAAAAACTCTCCCCCATATTGGAGATAACGGAGGTTATAGACAGGGTCTGTAAGATGAAAGGAGGGGGTAAAGCTTTGCTCTTTGAAAACGTGGAAGGATATGACATTCCCATAGTGGCTAACGTCTATGGATCGGAGAAGAGGATAAAGCTTGCTCTCGGATACGAAAACCTCGAAGATATAGGCTGGAAACTATACAGAATATTGAGGCCCGAGGTTCCCAAAACCTTTCTTGAAAAGCTAAAGCGTCTCCCAGAACTCAAAAAGCTAAACGACGCCATACCCAAGACTGTTAAGAAAGCACCCGTTCAGGAGGTCGTTATAAAGGATCCCGACCTTCTTAGCCTCCCCATACCTCAATGTTGGCCTAAGGACGGAGGAAGGTATATAACCTTCGGACAGGTTATCACTCAGGATCCCGAAAGCGGTATAAGGAACGTTGGCCTTTACAGACTTCAGGTTTTAGACTCTAAAAGCCTTGCGGTTCACTGGCAGATTCACAAAGACGGAAATCACCACTATTGGAAGGCCAAAAGGCTCGGGAAGAAACTCGAAGTTGCCATAGCCCTCGGAGGAGAGCCCCCTCTTCCCTACGTTGCCTCCGCTCCCTTACCGCCCGAAGTGGATGAATACCTCTTTGCGGGCTTGATAATGGAAAGACCCGTGGAACTTGTGCGGGGTATAACCGTTGATGTAGAGTATCCCGCTAACGCGGAGATAGTAATAGAGGGATACGTTGACCCACAAGAACCCCTCGTGGACGAGGGACCCTTCGGAGATCATACAGGATATTACACCCCCGTAGACAAGTATCCTAAGATGCACGTGACCGCCATAGTCATGAAGAAGGATCCCTTATACCTTCACACGATCGTTGGCATTCCCCCTCAAGAGGACAAATATTTAGGATGGGCTACGGAGAGGATATTTTTACCTTTGATAAAGTTTAACCTCCCGGAAGTGGTTGACTACCATCTTCCCGCGGAGGGGTGTTTCCATAATTTTTGCTTCGTATCCATAAAGAAACGTTTTCCGGGCCACGCCTACAAGGTAGCCTACGCCCTTCTGGGTATGGGTCTTATGTCTTTGGAAAAACACATCGTTGTTTTTGACGAATGGATAAACGTTCAAGACATAGGGGAGGTGCTGTGGGCTTGGGGCAACAACGTGGATCCCGCAAGGGACGTTCAGATACTGAAGGGACCCATCGACGTTTTAGATCACGCTACCAATGAAGTAGGCTTCGGGGGGAAGATGGTCATAGACGCAACGACCAAGTGGAAAGAAGAAGGTTATACAAGGGAGTGGCCGGAAGTCATAAGGATGGATCCAAAGGTAAAGGAGAAGATCGATGCTATCTGGGACAAGCTGGGCCTTTAACGTTTCGGAAGACCTTTGGAGAAGCTACACTTGGCAGATACAAAATAGGATAAAAACCCTCGAAGATCTAAAGAGGTTCATAGATCTTACTCCCGAAGAGGAAGAAGGTATAAGAAAGACCCAGGGTCTTTACCCTTTAGCCATAACACCTTACTACCTCTCTCTGATAGATCCACAGGATCCCAACGACCCGATCAGACTTCAGGCGATCCCCCGTGCGGTGGAAGTAGATCCGAAAGTTCAAAGTAAAGCCTGGGCAGACCCCTTCAAAGAAGAAGGTCAAATACCGGGCCTCACCCACCGCTATCCTGACAGGGTGCTGATGGTGGTTACTACATTTTGCGCGGTTTACTGCAGGCACTGTATGAGGAAACGTATATTCGCTCAGGGAGAGAGGGCAAGAACCAAGGAAGAAATAGACAGGATGATCGATTACATAAGTGCTCACAAGGAAATCAGGGATGTTCTCATATCAGGGGGTGAACCCTTCAGTCTCAGCAACGAAAAGATAGATTACATACTTTCGAAACTCAGGGATATAGATCACGTTGAGATAATACGCTTCGGAACACGTTTGCCCGTTTTGGCTCCTCAAAGGTTTTTCGATAAGGAGCTACTTAAAATTTTGGAAAAGCACAGCCCTATTTGGGTAAACACACACTTTAACCACCCTAAGGAAATAACGCCCCTTGCTCAAGAAGCTGTAGATAATCTCCTAAGACACGGGGTCCCGGTAAACAACCAAACGGTTCTTCTTAAAGGGGTCAACGATGATCCTAAGGTTATGCTGGACCTTATGAGAGGACTCTTGAGAATAAAGGTAAAACCTCAATACCTCTTTCACTGCGATCCTGTAAAAGGGGCGGTTCACTTTAGAACTACCGTAGACAAGGGTCTTGAAATAATAGACTATCTGAGAGGGAGAATATCGGGTATGGGGATACCTACGTATGCGGTTGACCTTCCGGGAGGGAAGGGTAAGGTTCCACTTCTTCCTGACTATGTAATTTCAAGGGAAGGAAACACGTTCACCTTCAAAGCTTTTGACGGTAGCAAGGTGGTTTACACGATCGATGAGCCTCTCTAAGGATATATTCAAAGCTTTTATCTTCAGCATAAAGGATATCCTCCTCGGAGGATACTCTTATCACGCGGGCTCCCTCACTTACCATCTTCTCCTTACCGTAGCACCCTTATCAATAGTTCTTACCACCTTAGCGAGCCTTTCTCCCTTTGTGGACGTTGCGAAAATAGAAGCTTTCTTAGAAGAGAACCTTCCCCAGATGAGTGCTACCGTAGTTAGGGAACTACTGAGTGCAAGGGAAAGAGGACAGGAAACATCCCTTCTGGCGGTGGGACTCTCTTACTTTTTCTCGATCAACTTCGTTAGGACCCTCGGAAGAGCCTTAGAATCCGTATCTGAAGGTGTATTCGGAAGTGTAAGAGAGGTTTTTTTGTGGCTGACTATGCCTTTAGTCCTTTTGGTAGGAGCTTCGTCGGTAAGCCTTCTATTTGCCCTGAGCCTATACATAAAGCTTAGATTCCCCTCCTTGATTTCCTTTTCTCAAGATCTCATATACTTTTTACCTCTCGTAGTATCTATAACCGCACTCTACTTTATATTCCTTAAAAAGCAAGAGGCTTCAAAGTTTATCCCTCCAGTAGCTCTCCTCGTGTCCATAACTTTGGTCCTTGCCCAAAGCCTCTTCACTTGGTATCTGGCCCATCTGTTTAGAGGGAGTATTCTTTACGGATCTTTGGCAAGCGTGGTGGCTTTTTTAATCTGGATTAACTTAAGCTTTATGATCCTTCTGTGGGGGTCCCGTCTTATATACTGGCTCGTATATTTAAGAGTCAGGAGGGGAGGCGATGCTGAGGGAACGGTTGATCAAAAACATCTTAGAGGAGATCAACGCTAAAGGACCCGAAAGGGTGGGTATCAGACTCCCCGACGGGAGGGAGATACCTCAAGGGAGGGTAGATCATAGGGTTGTATTCAAGAGCTGGGAATCCCTTGACAGAACCTTGAAAGACCTTGAGATGGGTTTCGGGGAAGGATACATGAAGGGAGAGATAGATGTAGAGGGGGATCTGGAAGGCTTACTCATCTGCGCTATGAGGTATATGAACGACCTCCAAGAAAGCAGGGGCTTCTCCTCCTTCCTATTTAAAATGGCCAACGCCTTGAGTTTTGTTAATAAGTCTAAAGAGGCTAAGAATGTTCAGCATCACTACGATCTCGGTGATGACTTCTACCGTCTTTGGCTTGACAGATCTATGACCTACTCATGTGCCTTCTTCGGAACGCCTGAGATGAGCCTTGAGGAGGCCCAGAAAGAAAAAAGGAGAATAATCTTTGAAAAACTGCTCCTCGAAGAGGGTGACAGACTTTTAGACATAGGGTGCGGCTGGGGGTCCATTATCCTTGAGGCGGGAGAGGAATACGGTGCACATGCGGTAGGTATAACCCTTTCGGAAAACCAATACAGGTATGTAAAGAACGAAATAGAAAGGAGAGGTTTAAAAGACAGGGTGGAAGTTTACCTTATGCACTACGCGGATCTCCCTAAGATCGGAAAGAAATTTAACAAGGTTGTCTCTGTTGGTATGTTCGAACATGTGGGTAGAAA
>WFYK01000009.1 GCA_015490105.1 Aquificaceae bacterium
CTCTGGAGATTTTTAAGAACGGTTAAAACCTGAGCTCTGTCTATATCTCCCAAAAACTGGAGTGTCATGTGGAGGTTTTGCGGTTCGACCCACTTACCCCTTATGAAGTTCTTTGTCTCTTCTTTCATCTTTTCAACATGTTCGTATATACCCTTTGTGGTAAAGAAGCCCACAAAAGCCCTCATTGATATACCCTTACTACCCTGTAGAAGGTGTCCCGCTCCACCGGAATTTTGCCCGCCTTTTTGATCAGTTTTACTAACCTCTCGACCGAGTGGCCGTAGGCGGAGGTTGTTCCCGCACTGTGGACGATCTTTTCCTCTTCTATGGTCCCGTCAAGATCATCCGCACCAAAGTTTAACGCCACTTGAGCCACCTTTTCTCCCAAGGTTACCCAGTAAGCTTTAATGTGGTCAAAGTTATCCAAATACAAGCGAGACACCGCTATGGTTTTCAGGTCGTCCACGGAAGAAGTTCTCGTTCCGCCGAGCCTCGTTCCCTCCGGCCAGTAGGCGAGGGGTATGAAGACCTGAAAGCCCCCGGTTTCATCCTGAAGGTCCCTGATACGCTTCATATGTTCTACCCTTTCTTCTAAGGTCTCTACGTGTCCGTAAAGCATCGTAGCGTTTGTAGGTATTCCGAGCTCGTGGGCGGTTCTGTGGACCTCAAGATATTCTTCCGCGTTCGCCTTGTAAGGAGCTATTATTTTTCTAACCCTTTCAGAGAATATCTCCGCACCTCCTCCCGGAAGGGCATCGAGACCCGCCTCTTTTAACTCTTGTAGAACTTCCCTGTAGGACTTTTTTGAGATCTTTGCCATGTGATGTATCTCTACCGCTGTCCAAGCCTTGAGGACTATATCGGGGAAGTGATCTTTTATTGTCTTTACTATGTTTATATATTTGTCGTAATCCCAGTGGGCGGGAATACCTCCGACCATGTGGATCTCCTTTCCACCCATCCTGTAGGTTTCCTCAACTTTCTTTAGGATCTCATCCATCTCCATTTCGTAGGCTTTCGGATCGGATCTCTTTACACCGAAAGCACAGAAATCGCACTGGTATACACATACGTTGGTGGGATTTATCTGGCGGTTTATTATGAAGTAAGCGTTCATACCGTTTTTCTTTCGGTTAACAAATTCCGCCAAGTGTCCCACGAGTGCAAGGTCATCCGATCTATAGAGATAAAGAGCCTCTTCCTCGGTCAGACGCTTCTCTTCCAAAACCTTCTCCGCAATGCGAACGAGTTCCTTGTCTCCCGACATTTTGAGAAGGTCCTCTATTACAAGTTCCATAGCTGACCTCCTTGAAGGTTCTATTATTCTAAATCCTCTATCTCCTTCCTGCTTTCTATGGACTTTTCCAAGGAAAGGGTATCCGCAAACTCAAGGAGCGTTCCAAATTGAAGTCCGTAGGAGATCCTCGAAATCTTCACTTTCGGGAACCTGTCTCTTATCACTTTAGCAAGGTAGTTGGCGGTCGCTTCTCCTTCCGCGTTAGGGTTCGTAGCTAAAATAACCTCTACAACTTTGTTTTTTTCTATCCTCTCCATCAACTTTTCTACGGTAAGATCTTGGGGGGAAATACCCTCCAAAGGTGCTATCCTCCCTTGAAGCACGTGGTAAACCCCTCTGTATCTTTCAAGTCTCTCTATGGCGTAAGCGTCTTGAGACTCTTCCACCACGCAGAGGAATTTCTTCAGCCTTTTGGGATCGGAACATACCCTGCACGGATCCTGATCTGTCAGCAGGTAACATTCAGAACAGGGTTTTAAGGATTCAACCGCACGGGCAAGACTCTCGACGATCTCTTTGCGTTTTTCTTGTTCAAGCTTAAGTAGGTTGTAAACGAAGCGAGAAGCACCTCTCTCACCGTAGCTCGGAATAAGCGTTATCTTATCCAAAGCCTCTTTAAGGGGCTCCGGGAAGACATCCTCAAAGGCCAATGTCAGATCCCCCTATCTTTCTTAGGATCGCTTCCTTCATCTTGTCTCTTGAAATATCTTGGGCTTCATTTACCACATCCTTGAGTGTTTCCTTGAATCTTTGCCAGTCGCGGATAAGATCTTCATCGAACAGATCTATGTCGATTATCTCCCCAAGGCCGTTAAATTTTACCTTCAGGCCTCTTCTTTCAATTTCAAAGGTTTGGTCTCTCAGATCCCTTCCCACCTCTTCGATGAGGGAGCCTAAACCCTTGATCGCCTTTATAAGGCTTGTGAGCTTCACTTTCAAAACCTCTCCAAGGCTTTTTTAGTCTCGAGAATTCTTTGAACAACGGTTATACCGCTTCCTACGGCTACTACGAGCAAACCCGCTTCTAAAAGACCGAGGGCTATAAAAACTACGAGAACTATCCACCTTTCCGTTCTTTCAAAAAGTCCCCCCAACCCAAAAACGCCTAAAGACTCTGCCCTCGCTCTCGTGTAGCTCACCCCGAAGGAGAGAGATAGAGCAATAACCGACAAAAGGACACCCAAGCTCGATCCTTCCTCCGAAAACCTAACAGCCAATGCGGTAAAGGGAAGTGCGTCGGAAAACCTATCGATGGTGGAGTCAAGGAAAGCACCTACTTCAGAGACCAAACCGGTTCTCCTTGCAAGGGCACCGTCCACCGCGTCCAGAAGGGCTCCTAAGCTCAGAAAAACGACCGCCCACAGGTCAAAACCGGCGTATAAGAACAGAGATCCTATGCCTATGAGTGCAAAACCCGTAAGGGAGATCGTATTGGGATGAACCCTTTTTGAAGCGAGCAGATCCACGAGAGGAGTTAAAAGTCTTTCCAGAAGCGGTTTGACTTCTCTGGTAATGAGGCTCATATCCGTTAATATGATATAATTTCCCATCCAAGGCGCGTAGCTCAGTTGGGAGAGCGCCGGCCCGACACGCCGGAGGTCGGGGGTTCAAGTCCCCCCGCGCCTACCATGGAACCTTCGGTGAAAAAGCCTTGGGGAGGTCGCTTTTCCGAGGATACGGATTCCTTCGTAGAAGAGTTTACCGAATCTGTGTCCTTCGATAAGGAACTTGCCCTTCAGGACATAAAACAAAACCTCGCTCACGCAAAGGCCTTGCTTAAAGCAGGCATCCTATCTGAGGAAGACTACAAGCAGATCGAGAAAGGTCTCAGGGAAATCGAGAGGGAAGTAAAGGAAGGTCCCTTTCCGTGGAGAAGGGATCTCGAAGACGTTCACATGAATATAGAAGCCCGCCTGACGGAGAAAATAGGAGATGCGGGGGCAAAGATACACACCGCAAGATCCAGAAACGACCAAGTCGCAACCGACGAGAGGATGTTTTTAAAAGAGAACTTGGAAGAGATCGTAAGCCTTTTAAAAGTGCTTAGAAGAACCTTAGTGATCCTCGCCGAGAGAACTGTTGATGTGATCCTACCCGCCTACACCCACCTTCAAAGAGCTCAACCTATAAGACTTGCCCATTATTTTTTGGCCTTCAGGGAAGCTTTTTTGAAAGATACTCAGAGGTTTATTGATGCATACAGACGAATTGATGAAAATCCCTTGGGAAGCGGTGCGGTAAGCGGTGTGGATTTTGATATAGATAGGTTTTTTACCGCAAGGCTTTTGGGCTTTACCAAAGTTTCCAGAAACTCCATACTCTCTACCTCCGACAGGGACTTCATAGCGGAGGTTCTATTCTGCTGTGCCATAACGGGTATGCACCTTTCGAGGCTATCTGAAGATCTGATCCTTTGGGCTTCGGAAGAGTTTGGTTTCGTAGACCTTCCGGACAAACTCTGCACGGGAAGTTCCATAATGCCTCAGAAGAAAAACCCTGACGTTCTCGAACTCATAAGGGGTAAAACCGGAAGACTATACGGTAACTTGATCTCTATACTTACACTTCTTAAAGGTCTCCCCACAGCATACAACAGGGATCTCCAAGAGGATAAAGAACCCCTATTTGACAGCTTGAGAACCCTTAAAGGTTCACTCATAGGTATGCGTAAGGTTTTGGAAGGTCTGAAGGTTAGAAAACAGAACATGGTTTCTTCCGCGGGGGGATTCGCTTTGGTCACTGACCTTGCCAACTACCTTGCGGGTAAGGGAATCCCTTTCAGAAAGGCTCACCACATAGTAGGTTCCTTGGTGGCATACCTATTAGAAAAAGGTAAAAAGCCCGAAGAACTGACCTTGGAGGAACTAAAGACCTTTTCGGAGATGTTCGACAGGGACGCCTTGGAACTTTTGAATCCGGAAAGGGTGGCGGACAGAAGAAGGGTTTTCGGAGGGACAGCTAAAGAGGAGGTGATCAGGGCTTTAGAGGTCGCAAAGAGGGAGGAAGGGCTTTAAGAGGGGGTTTCCCCTATTTTGTAAGTCTTTATGAACTTCCTCTGTTCTTCAATTATGAATCTGTCTATTATCTTCTCCTCTTGGTGTGATACCTTAACGAACTTTATACCCATGCATGTCTTAGCCTGGAGAACCCTCACGTTTACGATTTCACCGATCATGTTTTCGAACCTGTGGTCTCCCAGCTGAAAGTTCATGATCACAAAGTGCCCCTCTTTAGGCTTTTCTATCATGTCCGAACAGATCCTCACTCCTTTCGTGCTTATGTCCTCTATTTTTCCGGTGAGAAACCTTATGTCGTCTACCACCTCTTTGGTTATGTCCTTTACGATCGCAAACTCAACGGGTATGTTTACTTTCCAGCGTAGACTCTCCCTGAGCTGAACCCTGTCAAGTTTATCCGTGTGATCCAAAACTATCACGAGCCTGTCTCCCTCCATGTATTTGTCCTTGACTATCGATTCGAAGGAATACCTGCCCTCGTTCTCCCTAACGAAGTGGAACCTCACGCGCTCCCCTACGTTGACCGTCCTCGGGAGTGCCCCGAGAACAACTATGTGTAGCTCCGTTTCCGTTTTATCCCACACCGCCGCCTCAACGTAAACGCCATCTACAACTATCTTTCCCGTCTGGTATAGGTCTATGTCGCGGGTTGTTGTGATCGGTAAAAACCAAGGGACTGTGTCGAACCTGAGCTTGGCCCTTATAGAAGGTATCAAGTGGACTTCTCCGAGTTTGTCTTTTACTATCTTTGTCACTATCCTTTCAAAAAGGGGTTTGTTTTCAAAGACCATCTGCGGATCGTAAGGAAGATCTTTTGCGTATCTCCAAAGCAAAGCTATCTCCTCACGGGTAAGTCCGAGGGATCTGCCCCTTTCAAAAAACAGGGCTTCGATCTCTTTAAATCGTTTATACCTTCCCCAAAGGTAAGGGGTTATTATGAGAACTACTATCACGGTAAGAACCGCGAAGAAGAGGAGAACCTCCTCCGCTGAAGGCCCCCTCCAGTATCTTGTCGCTTCTACTAAGGTATCCCACGCGAGCTGATTAAACATTACCGATAATTTAAAATATTTGGCCATGATTGAAAACTTCAAAAATTTCAAAAGGACGAAATACTGCGGAGAAGTATCCTTAGAAGATGTAGGGAAAAGGATCAGTGTTTGCGGATGGGTTCACAGGGTAAGAAACCACGGTGGTGTGATCTTCATAGACTTGAGGGACAGAGAAGGAATAGTTCAGACGGTCATAGAGGAAAAACAAAACAAAGAAATTTTTGACAAAGCGGACAGGGTGAAGCCCGAGTGGGTTTTGGGTATTACCGGAACTGTTAGGAGGCGTCCCGAGGGAACGGAGAATCCCAAGCTAAAAACCGGTTATGTGGAGATAGTCATAGAAGATCTAAAGATTTTTAACACCTCCGAGCCTCCTCCCTTCCCGGTAGATGAAGAAACACACGTTTCGGAAGAGATCAAACTTCGCTACCGCTACATAGATCTCAGAAGGGAATCTATGAAGGAAAACTTGCTCTTCCGTCACCGCTTTTACCAGATAGTAAGACGCTTCTTTGACGAAAAGGGTTTCGTGGAGATCGAGACGCCTTTTCTTACCAAATCTACGCCCGAAGGTGCGAGGGACTTTCTCGTTCCCTCGAGGATACATCCGGGCAAATTTTACGCCCTGCCCCAGTCCCCTCAACTTTTCAAACAGATACTTATGATCTCAGGATTTGACCGCTACTTTCAGATAGTAAAGTGTTTCAGGGACGAAGATCTGAGAGCGGATCGTCAACCCGAATTTACCCAAATAGACTTTGAGATGTCTTTCGTGAATGAAGAGGATGTAATGGACGTCGTTGAGGATCTTACCTGCAGACTCTTTAAGGAACTTCTCGGGATCGAACTTAAAAGACCTTTTGACAGGATCTCTTACCGTGAAGCTATGGAAATATACGGAACGGATAAACCCGATAGAAGGTTCGATCTAAAACTGGTAGATCTGAGTGATGTTTTCAAGAATACACAATTTAAAGTATTTCGCCAAGCACTTGAGAGTGGAGGGGTGGTAAAGGCCATTACCCTCAAGGGAGTAGACCTTTCCCGAAAGGATATAGACGACCTTACCAAGTTCGTTCAAGGGTTGGGTGCAAAGGGACTCGCTTGGATAAAGGTAGAAAAGGAAAAGCTAACTTCCCCCATAGTGAAGTTCTTCTCCGAAGAAGAGATACAGCAACTTCTTTTAAAAACCAACGCTCAACCCGGGGACACAATCTTCTTCTCCGCGGATAAAAGGGACCAAGTTCACAAGATCCTCGGATCCTTACGTTTACACTTGGCGGAACGCTACGGTCTGATAGACAGGGATAAGTGGGATGTCCTTTGGGTAGTTGACTTTCCCCTTATGGAATGGGATCAAGAGGAAGGAAGGTTCGTTTCCCTACACCATCCCTTCACATCACCCAAGGAGGAGGACCTGCATTTGCTCGAAGAAGCCCTAAAAGAGGCAGATTTAGAACGCAAGAAAGAGATCGTTCACTCGGTAAGGGCGAGGGCTTACGACCTCGTAATAAACGGTGAAGAGGTAGGAGGAGGTTCGATCCGTATACACAGGATCGACGTTCAAAAGATGGTTTTTGAGCTTCTGAGAATACCTCAGGAGGAAGCTCAGGAAAAGTTCGGTTTTCTGTTGGAAGCTCTGAGATTCGGTGCCCCGCCCCACGGAGGATTTGCCTTCGGACTGGATAGACTCGTGGCTTTAATGAGGGGTCTCGACTCAATAAGGGATGTTATAGCCTTCCCGAAGACGCAAAAAGGGATATGCATGCTAACTTCCGCTCCCGACAGGGTTACCGAGGATCAGCTCAGGGAAGTTCACATAAAGGTTGTAGAATAGCCAAATGGAGGTGAAAGGCCTTGTATAAGGTTCTTATAACCGACCCGATAGCTCAGAAGGGCATAGACCTCCTTAAGGCGGAGCCCGACATAGACGTTTACAACGAACCTGAAATACCTTTCGAAGAGCTTTTGGAGATAGTAGAGGATTTTGATTGCATCATAACCAGAAGCAGAACCCCGGTTACCAAAGAGCTTTTAGAAAGGGCAAAGAAACTAAAAGTAATAGGAAGGGCGGGAGTAGGTGTAGACAACGTAGACATAGAAGAGGCGACCAAGCGCGGGATCCTCGTGGTCAATACCCCAGGGGCCAATACCATAGGAGCAACGGAACTTACCATGATGCACATGCTCACCATACTCAGGAACGGCCACAAAGCCCATCAATCTATGCTCGAGCACCGTTGGGACAGAAAAAGGTTTATGGGAACAGAACTTTACGGAAAGACCCTCGGGATAATAGGTTTGGGGAATATAGGTTCTCAAGTTGCCATAAGAGCGAAAGCCTTTGGAATGAAGGTAATGGCTTACGACCCTTACATTCCCAGAGAAAAGGCGGAAAGGCTTGGAGTTAAGCTTGTGGATAACCTTCACGAAATGCTAAAGGAGATAGACATCCTTACCATACACGCACCGCTAACTCATGAGACTAAGAACATGATCGCTGAAAAAGAGTTTGAAATAATGAAGGACGGTGTTTACATAGTCAACTGTGCAAGGGGAGGAATAGTAAACGAAGAGGAGCTTATAAAGAACTTGGAAAGCGGGAAAGTAAGAGGTGTGGCTTTGGACGTATACTCAAAGGAACCTCCTGATCCAGAGTTTATAGACAGAATATCCAAATTTGAAAACGTTTCCCTTTCACCTCACATAGGTGCAAACACCTACGAGTCTCAAGAGAACGTAGCGGTTATAGTAGCCCAGCAGGTTATAAAAGCTCTCAAAGGAAAATCCCCAGAATATGTGGTAAACGCACCTTTTCCCGATCTGTCTGTTCTTACCCTTATAAAGCCCCACTTGGATCTGGCGGAAAAAATAGGAAGGTTCTTAGTCCAATGGTCGGAAGAAGGCATAAGGGAGGTTCACATAGAAGTAAGGGGAGACATAGCGGATCAATTCCATCCTATCTCCGCGGGTGTCCTCAAGGGTATACTCGAAGAGATAGTAGACTTTCCCGTAAATATCATAAACGCCTCTTACGTTGCTCGCGACAGGGGTATTAAGGTTGAAGAGCTTTCCTCGGAGGACGCACCCGACTTTAAGCACTTTATAAAGGTAATGGTAAAAGCCAACGGTTCGCAAAAAACGGTTGCGGGGACTGTTCTCGAAGGGTCCCTTCTGAGGATAGTCCAGATAGACAACTACAGGGTCGACGTGGAGCCGGAAGGGATACTTCTTGTGTTTGAGAACAAGGACGTTCCAGGAGTGATAGGGAAGATCGGATCGATCCTCGGAGAAGCGAACGTAAATATAGCGGGATTCCGTTTGGGAAGAGAGAAAAAGGGAGGAGTTGCTCTGGGCATACTCAACTTGGACGATCCGGTTCCTGAGGAGGTTTTGAAAAAACTTCTTAGCATACCGGAAGTTTTATCCGCAAAGCAGATAACCCTCTGATGCTTTTAAAGGATCAGGAAAGGGCAAAGAGGATATTAGAAACGCTTCAGAAGACAAAAAAATATCCGAATGCCTTGTTGATAGAAGGGCCAGAAGGGGTGGGGAAAACCGTATGTGCTTTAGATCTCGCAAGGGGTATGCTGTGCCTTCAAGATCAAGTGTGGGGATGTTCTGAGTGCGAATCTTGTAAGTTGTTGGAGAACTTTGCCACTAAATTTCTTCAAGGGGAAACCGAGGACTTTGAGGTTTATTCCGAGGGCGACAAAAAGGTTTTTCTTTACCTTGCCTGCGGGCATCCGGACTTCATATTCGTTCCTCCCAAGGGGGACAGCTTGAAGATCGATCAGATAAGAGGCGTGAAGGATTTTGTCCCTACCAAGCCCGCGCTCTCCCCGAGGAAGGTAATAATCCTCGATAAAGCGGATCTCATGACCCTTGAGGCTTCCAACGCCCTTCTAAAGACCTTAGAGGAACCTCAGATACAGACACACTTTATTTTGACCGCTCCTTCCCGTGAGAGTCTCCTACCTACGGTAGCTTCAAGATGTTACACGCTAACTTTGAGCCCTCTGCCTAAGGACGTATTCTTCGAGCTGACCGGCTTGAGAGATGAAAAACTATACGTCCTTTCGGGCGGAAGTCCATCGAAGGCAACTATTTTTAATAAAATAAAGGATATATATGAGGCACTAACTTCCAAAGACCCGGCTAAGGTTTACGGTGCCCTTCAAAAAGTGGATGGGCTATCTTTAAGGGAAAAGGAAGTTATCTTGGACGCTCTGGAGGAGTTTCTCCTAAGCGAGGGAAAGGCTGAAGCTACCCTGCGACTGTCTCAGGTAAGATCGGGTCTTCAAAGGGGGGTAAAACTCAGCTTGGCCTTGGCAAACTTTTTGTTGTGAGGTGTTTCGATGAGAAGATACAGCTTTGAAGATCTAAAAAGGATTATGGAAGAGCTGAGAAAGAAGTGCCCTTGGGATAGAGATCAAACGCATGAGAGCTTGAAAAAGTATCTTATAGAAGAAGCTTACGAGGTTTTGGATGCTATAGATTCAAAGGACGATGAAAGACTGAAAGAAGAGCTCGGTGATCTGCTCCTTCAACCCGTATTCCACGCTCAGATAGCTAAGGAAAGAGGTGCTTTTACGATAGACGACGTAATAGACACATTGGTTAAGAAGCTCATAGACAGACACCC
>WFYK01000010.1 GCA_015490105.1 Aquificaceae bacterium
ACCAAGTTGGACGGAAGTGCAAAGGGAGGTTCCCTTATACCCATATGCAGGGAGTTGAAAATCCCCATAAAGCTCGTGGGTGTAGGCGAAGGCATAGAGGATCTTCAACCCTTTGAGGTAAGACCTTACGTAGAGGCACTGTTAGAGTAAATAAAGCAAATTTTACCTACTGGGCACAGCAGGAAAGTTTTGAAACATCCTTGAAAAAGGTTTGAGCACAGAGTTTTATAGACTCCGATAAGGTCGGGTAAACATCAACCATGTCCACTATATCTTCAAGTCTCAGCCCCAGCTTTACTATGGGAACCGCCCTGTGTATTATCTCAGCTCCGTGGGGTGAGAGTATATGCACTCCCAAGACTTTATGGGTCTCTCTGTCTGCAACTATTTTTACAAGCCCTTCAGTCCTGAAGGAAATAATAGCCCTAGGAACTTTTGAGAAGCTCAGAACTCTCGTGTCCACGATATATCCTTGCTTGCGGGCTTTCTCCTCCGTCAACCCCACACTTCCGAGTTCGGGATCCGTGAATATTGCATGGGGGACGGAAAGGTAATCCATCTTTTTTCTGTTTCCAAGAAGGGCATTTTCTGCGGCAATACCGCCTTCAAAGGCAGCAACTGTAACAAGGAGCATTCTATTTATG
Organism: Aquificaceae bacterium; assembly: GCA_015490105.1. Lineage (GTDB taxonomy): Bacteria > Aquificota > Aquificia > Aquificales > Aquificaceae > Hydrogenivirga. The sequence goes on from WFYK01000010.1 coordinate 645, forward strand.
CAGTCACCGGCACCGTATATATGCGGATTTGTAGTTTGCATAAACTCGTTTACTTTAATAAAACCTCTATTATCTACTTGGACACCGACCTTATTAAGACCGAGGCTTTCAGTATTAGCTCTTCTTCCCGTTGCTATCAGAAGATGTGTTCCGATAAGGTCAAATTTCTTCCCTCCCTTAACGACTGTTAACTTTATGTTCTTACCTTCTTGTGCTATACTCTCAACTATGGTTGAAGTGTAGATATTCATTCCTTCCTTTTCCAGCAACCTTCTCAATTTATCCCTGAGTTCGGGTTCCTCCCCCATAGCTATTTCCGGTAGCATCTCCACTATGCTTACCTTCGATCCGAACCTCAAAAATGCCTGTCCCAATTCAAGACCTATTGCTCCTCCGCCGATTATCAGCAAATGATCAGGAAGTTCCTCAAGATCAAATATGTTGTCGCTTGTAAAGTAAGAAACGCTTTCTATCCCTCTTATTGGGGGTATAAAAGGTCTTGACCCGGAAGATATTATCGCTTTATGAAAGCTGATCTCACGGTTTCCCACCGAAGCTTTACCTTCACTTAAAAACTTAGCATCTCCTTCAACGTATTCTATCTGGGGATAAGCCTTAAGAACGTTCCTGTATTTCTCATTTCTGAGTTCTTCAAGTAATCCTTCCTTTAACTCAATTACTTTCTTAAAGTCAAGAGTTCCATTCTCAAGCCTCACGCTTGGTATAGAATTTGATCTCGGAGTGTAAAACATATTTGCGGTTTCTATAAAATACTTGGAAGGTATGCATCCCCTGTTCAAGCATGTTCCGCCGATGATATTCTTTTCCGCTATTAGAATCTTTTCAGCGCCTAACTCAACCGCTTTTATCGCTCCTGCAAAGCCTGCGGATCCTCCGCCGAGAATAAAAAGGTCGTAAACGTTCTCCTTTGGTATGTAAACTTCGGGAGCTTCCTTATGAAAAGGTTCTGCACCGTATCCCGAAAGTCTTACAGCTTCCACAAGGGCGTTTACATCCACATTACCCTCTACTTCTACTTCTGCGCATCCTTGAGAAAAGTAAACCTTGGCACTTTTAACACCCTTTACACTCTCCAAAGCTTTTTTTACTTTGAGAGCGCAATGATCACACGTCATACCGGTAATTTTTAACCTAATCATCTTGAACCCTCTAAAACTTGTACTTACCTATCAGCTTACCTTTATAGCTTCCCGCCTTGGGAATGGCTTCAAGAATATCCCTTTCATTCACTCTGTCTTCGGTAACTACTACAGCCACGTTATTTTTCAGGTAGACATTAACCCATCTAACTCCTTCCACTTGAGATATGGCTTTTTTCACCGCTATGGGACACATCTTGCATGTCATACCCTCTACGTCAATAACAAATACCTTCCCTGCAAAGCTTAAGCTAAAAAATGTGAAGAGAATTAAAAGTATCCTCCTCATAACTCTAACCTCCGTAAATCTTTTCAAGAACGTATGGGTAGAAGGTAGCCACTATAAGCAGTATTAGGGCGATCCAAGTTGTCCCTCTACTGATCTTTTGCGCCAAATTAGGTTCTTCACAGATACATGTTGATTTCTTTAATATCTTTGTTTCTATCCATTTTTTTAAGTAAAGTCTATAAAAGGAGTATCTGACGGTTAGGTAGGCAACAGTTAAAAAGTGCCATCTGTAAGGTTCAAGAATACTTAGAAAGCTAAGGCTTCCTACGGATACACCGAAAACTACAAAGAGAGTGGGCGCAATACAACAGGAAGTTGCAAGAATGGAAACAAGAATTCCTAAGAGACTTCCAATAAACTCTCTCACGGTCAGCAGCCTCCCTTTATCAGCTTTTTAACCGTTTCTAAAAAGCTCTCAAGGGATTTTATGTCGCCTGATTCAACGGCCGGTTTGACACAGGACTCTATATGATCCTCAAGAAGTTTGATTGCTACACTATTCAAGGCAGATTTAACCGCAGATATCTGAACAAGAATATCATCACAGTTCCTTCCCTCCTTGATCATCTTTTGTATTCCCCTAACCTGCCCTTCAATTCGTGAAAGCCTCATTAAGAGTTTATCAATAGTTTCCTGAGAGAGATAAAAATCGCATTTCTCCATCTCTGCCTCCTCCTTTAATTCGGTTATACCCATACCCTGTATAGGTATAATATAGGGCGAAATTGTGAAAGGTGCAAGTCTATCTGTAAGGTTTCCAAACTGGATTGCAGTTAAACCCTAAGGTATATAATGTTTTCTTATGAAAGCTCTTATGCTCCTTTATCCCAAACTCCTTGAGGAAGGGAAGGAACAGCTCTATACCCGCATAGAAAAAAACGTAGAACTCTTACAGAAGTTTATCGGAGTAGACAGCCTTTACGTTTCCATGACCTCCCACTTTAAGGATCTCTTTGAAAGGTTCCCTGACCTTTGCATAATCAACAGCATAAAGGAAAACCCCGTATTCGGCGCTTACAGGGGTCTTAGGAAGCTCAGAGGCAACGATGTTCTCATGGTGGACGGAGGTATTTCCCTGAGCAGGGAGGAGATAACGAAGTTTCTCAGCGGTCTGCATGTTAAGGTGGGACTCATAAAGAAAAAGTGGGCGGGTATAGCC
>WFYK01000011.1 GCA_015490105.1 Aquificaceae bacterium
TCCCTATAGAACTTGGCCAGCTGAGGAGGTAGGAGTCTCCCTTCTTCCTTTGTTTCCACCTTAGGCAGGATAAACCTCCCGAGAAGAATAAAGTAGAGGATCCCTCCGAGGACCAAAGCTGCACCTATAGGGGTCACAGAAAACAAGCCGAAAGGTTCTAAACCGTATATGGCTATAAGATCGTTCAGTAGTATCAAGGGGCTTGAACCCACGAGGGTAAGCGTTCCTCCGAGGATGGCACAAAAACCCATCGGCATCAGAAGCTGAGAAGCGGGGATGTTGACCCTCTTGGAGATCCTTAAAACCGCGGGAAGAAAGAGTGCGGCGGCTCCGATGTTTTGCATAAAACTCGATATGATCGCCACAGTTCCTGAAATAAGTGCGGTTATCCTCGTCCTTGAACTTCCCGCAACCTTGAGTATGTAGTTGGCAAGGATATTCATAATGCCCGTTTTGTCGAGTCCCGCACCTATTATGATGACCGCAATTATGGACACTACCGCGTTGGAGCTTAGACCGCTTATAGCTTTTGCGGGATCTACAAGCCCTATTAGCGGGAGCAGAACCATCATAAGGATACCTACAACATCTACTCTGACAAGCTCCGAAACGAACAAAAAGATCGCAAGAGATAGCACCTCTAAGGTAAGGACCTTTGTCTTGTCTATTCCTACAATCTCAAGGACTTTGTGTTCCGGAAGCAATAGGGTAAAGACCAGGATCGAGACCAACCCCACCAGAAGAACAAGCCTCCAGCCCTTTGCAGGTTTCATCTTTTCCTCCTTTTAGACATACCCCACCAGTAAAGGATCAAAAGCCCGTGGATAAAAACGATCAGTAAGATAAGTGCGATCACGTCTCCCACACTTTGTTCCCCAGCACCTCCCTTATTTTAGAGAGATCCTTGAGGACCTTTTGATGATCTTCTTTGCCTTGCTCGACGAGATCCATAGCTTCTTCAAGCTTACGGGTAAATTCCTCACTCGTGTATTGGGGATAGTGATCCCTTAAGAAGGTGTAAACTTCTTTTCCCCTTTTGGTGGGAACGAGCCTTCCTTTAACCTCCAACACGTAACCCCTGTCGAGCAGGGTTTGAACTATGTGAGCGTAGGTGGAAGGTCTGCCTAATCCCCTTTTCTTCATTTCCTGTATAAGTGTTCCTTGAGTGAAGAGATCCGCCTTGGGAACCTTTCTCATGTCTACAGGATCAGCCCACAAACTTTGGGGCAATTTCACAACTTTTATAGTCTTCAGGATCTTGGTAAAGCCTCCCTCCAATATGGATGTGACTATCTCTTCCTGCCACTCCCAGTAGGGGAGATCAACCTTCAGCAGGGCACTTTCAACTACAGCCTCTTTCATTTGAGAGGCCATAAACCTGTTGAAGATAAGTTCATACAGTCGGACCGCGTCTTTAGGTTGCTGAAGGCTTACCGTCCCCGTAGCGATCATGAGTCTCAGATCGGTAGAGGGTAAAGGTTTAGTTGGCCTAATACACTCGTGAGCACCCTCGCTTGACCAGGTTCTGGGAACGAACATGTCTTCACCGAAGTTCTCACTTATGTAGGGCTTAGCTACGTTGAATTTCCCGGCGTCGGAAACGCGGGTTGAGTCCGTTCTGTGATAGGTGATCAGGCCACTTTCGAAGAGGTCTTGAAGTATGTTCATGGTCTTTTGGGCGGAAAAACCCAAAACCCTGCTTGCCTCCTGAAGGATCGTATCCGTAGAAAAGGGAGGCGGGGGAGATTTCTGAACGCGCTTTTTCTCTTCAACATATACGCGGGCGAGTTTCAGATCTTCAAATATACTTTTTGCAAGGCTTTTGTCTTCCACGCGCACCCTGAAAGTAGTCTCTCCTACCTTAAAGACTATCTCGTAGGCGTTCTCTTTATTTTGCTTTGCCCTCTCTATTACCCAGCCCAAAACGGGTGTTTGAACTCTTCCCGCGGAAAGCCAGTTTTTACCAAATACCTCCCACAGAACCCTCGAAAGACCGTAACCTACCCACCTGTCCGCAACCCTTCTGACGATCTGAGCCTTTACCCTGCTCAGATCAAAGTCCTTTTCCTCTTCGAGAGCCTGACGGAAAGCTCTCGGAGTTACTTCGTGAAACTCTGCCCTCTTTATGTTTTCGTTAAAGGGCCTTATGTGAAGGAACAGATCGAAGGCGATCTTCTCCCCTTCCGCGTCCGGATCGGTAGCTATAAAGACCTGATCAACTTCGTAGCTCAAGTTTTGGAGAGCTTTCAGGGTTTGAATCTTGTCCTCAAATTCCCCTTTACATCTCTTGGCTATGTATTCCTCTTCCGTGTGCTGGATATTCGGATCCTTGCATCTTTTTATCGTGTCGTATACAGGAACGAAACCGTCCTTTGTCTCAAGAACGCCGAAGAAACCTTCATCTGATACGAGATCCAGGACATGGCCCAAGGAAGAGGTGATTATTAAAAGCTTGTCTCCGAGAGGAACTTCGTAAGCGAAGGTATCACCCACTATCCTAAGCTGGGGTTTTCCAAAAAATCCCGCTATGGTTCTTGCCTTGTTGGGAGACTCTACTATAACCAAAACGGTTTTGAAGAGATCTTTAACCTCCCTCGGAACTTCCCCTCTAAGAACCTTCTTCGCAAGCTGTCTGTCTCTGTCTATTTCCTTCAAAATGCTTTCAAGATCTACTTCTTCCAAAGGCTTGAAGTCAACTTCTGTGAAAAGATATCCCGAAGCGAGGCGTCTTCTAAGGGATCTGAGAGCCTTTTTGTCCCAATAGAGGACTATTGATAAACCTTTTGTCATGGCACCCGCCACGAAGCGTGAAGTCCTACCCGAAGCCTGAAGGTAAGATCCCGCATCCCCTACGACGATAAACATCTTCCCTTCTTTTTCTACTAAGGACACTTCCTCGTCTTTTAGGATCTTCTCCTTGAAGTCCGGGCGGGAGAAAAGATCTTCTAAGAAAGTCTTTATCGATTCGACCCTTTCCTTAACTTTAGGATACTTGTCTAAAACTTCCTCCCTCATAGTTAGATAACGTCTCAGGTAGGCTATGTGATCTAAAGCTTTGGTCTTTTCCTCACCCTCCAAAAGTCTTTGAATCGCCAACAGAAGAGAAAACAGATGGGAGGGCCTTAAGGAAAACTCCACAGGAAATACGTGCTTTGGCGGATCTAAGAAAATCGCATACCTTATCACGTGAGGAAGATCTATACCCCTGACGAGAGGGTTTGTAAGCGTAGATATACCTACCGCTACATGAAAGTTTCCCTCCTCCAGCTTTTCGTAAACCTTTTGAGGATCGTCCTCGTCGTAAACAACCACCTTGTAGCCTCTCTCCCTTAGGAACTCGGACGCTTTCGCAACCCCTTCCCTTCCCCTGTCCGCTGAAACAAACACAAGCCCGCCTTTTCCGAGTTTCTTTATTAAATCCGAGGCTTCTTGCAGAGCCTCCTCAAAGGATCCGACCTCCCATATAAGATCTTCTACGTTCCTCAACGTTACACTTGCTTTTTGTATGTCAAAACCCAAGAGGTTTCTAAAGAGATTTACCCTGTTTCCCCTCGGTTTTAGCGTAGCGGAGGAGACTACAAGAACCGTATCGATCTTGGATCTGTTGTTTACTCTCTCGTTACTTAAGGCTTTCTTGATTTCTTCTTCGGAAAACCCCATCAGCTTAAACAGGTTGTCCACGTTCTTGGAACTTTTGAGGAAGGAATCCGTATCGTCTATGAATATGAAGTTGAACTTGAAGTTACTCAAAGTGTCGAAGTTCTTATGCAGGAACATGTTGGTTCCGCAAAGGATGTCAAAGTTACCTTCCAAAAACTCCTCCCTTACCTTCTTTTTAGACTCGTAGACGAGAATCCTCTTGTTTAGTCCTACCCTTTTTGCCATCTCTTGGATCTTCTCACCCGCTTGTTCCGCTAAGAGTCTCGTGGGGAATATGAGAAGGCTCTTGGGTTTGGTAAATAGCGAAGCTACGAACCCGAAGGTGCTCTTTCCTACGCCCGTGGGGGCTACTATTGCGAAGGATTCACCCTTTAGAACCCTCTTTGCCCAAAATCTTTGCAAACTCCAAGGTTTTGACCCTACAGCTTTTTCGAAAAAAACTTCAAAGTCCCTCAGTTTCTCCTCTACTCCGCAGGTGGTCTTGAGACCTTCAAGCTTGTTAGAGGTCCTTAAGAATTCGCAAGGGTTTTCATCCTCAACGGGCATGCAAACCTCACAGGGAAGGCCTTTTGACAGCCTGCTTTCACCTTCCCTCCCACCACAGTTAGGGCAACCTCTCCTGACTAGAAACAGATCCATGCGGGAAATTTTAAGGTAAATTGGGTAAAATTAACGAGAGTTTTAAAGGAGGTGAAGGAATTTGGCGGTAGTGATAGTTCAAGACGGAGAGCCAGTAGAGAAGGTTCTGAAAAGGTTCAAGAGGGTAGTAGATCAGGAGCAGATCCTTACCGAGGTCAAGAGAAGGGAATACTACGAGAAACCGAGTGAGAGGAAGAAAAAGCGTGAGAGAGCAAGAAGAAAGAGGATCTTGAAAGCTCTGAAGAAACAGCAACAGCTTATGTGATTTTTATATCTTTGAGCCTTTCTTTCAACTGAGCGAGGGTTATAAGAGCTTGTAAGGGTGTTGTATTAGCAACGTCTATCTCCTCTAAGATTTTTAGTATGTCCTTCAAGGCTTCGGAAGAGTGTTTTTCTTCGGATGCCCTGTAGGTTTTTTCAAGTTCCTTGATTTCCTTCTCTTCCATACTAAGGAGTATCTCCTTTGCCCTTTCCACTACCTCTTTCGGAAGACCTGCCATTTTAGCTACTTCCACACCGAAGCTTCCCTCCGCACTCCCTTCAACAACTGTGTAAAGGAATACCACTTCCCCCTTCTCTTTTGTAACCGCCATATGAAAGTTCTTTACACCTTTTACGTTTTTTTCGAGATCTGTCAGTTCCAAAAAGTGGGTAGCTACCAGAGTCCTGGCTTTGATCTTGGTAGCTATGTATTCCACAATTGCTTTGGAAATGGCTATCCCATCGTAAGTGGAAGTTCCCCTGCCTACCTCATCCAAGACGATAAGGCTCCTCTCGGTCGCGTTGGAAAGTATGTTTGCCACCTCAAGCATCTCGTTCATAAAAGTGGAAACTCCCATAGCCAGAACGTCGCCCGATCCTACCCGTGCAAAGATGGAATCAACTAAACCTATTCTGGCTTCTTTGGCAGGAACAAAGCTACCCATATGAGCGAGGAGCACTATTAACGCACACTGCCTTATGTAGCTCGACTTTCCAGCCATGTTGGGACCGGTTATTATGTGGACAAAGCTCTCTTCGTTCATTAAAAGGTCGTTCGGAACGTAAACCTTTACGAACTCTTCTATTACGGGGTGTCTGCCTTCGAGGATGAAGATCTCCTTTTTATCGGTTATTTCTGGTCTGACCCAGCCTTTCTCATAAGCTATCTGGGAAAGTGACTGCACGTAATCTACAAAAGCAACAACACGGGCATTTTTGCTTACCTTCGGTAGGGCATCGTTTACCCGTTCTCTTAGCTTCTGGAATATCTCGTATTCGATTTCGTTGATCCTAACCTGAGCGGATAGGATCTTTTCTTCCAGTCTGGAGAGATCGTCCGTTGTAAAGCGTTCCGCGTTCGACAGTGTTTGCCGTCTTTTAAAGTATTCGGGAACGAATTTGAGGTTGGGTTTTGTGACCTCTATGTAGTAGCCCATAACCTTGTTGTAGCCTACCTTCAGACTGTTTATCCCAGTTTCTTTTTTTAGCTTTTCCTCATACTTTTTGACTAAAACCTGAGCGTTATCCCTTATAGTTCTGAGCTCATCCAAAAAGGCGTCCACACCTTCCCTTATCAGCCCTCCTTCTTTGACGTGAAGGGGAGGGTTTTCAACGAGGGTATTTTCTATATCATCAGCAACGTGCAGTGTATCTTCCATGTCCTCCGATAATTTCCTTAGCAAAGTTGACCTCGCTTGTTTCAAAATACCGCTTAGCTGTGCAACCCTCTTTAAGGAATTTTTAAGGTGGATGAGATCTCTTGGAGAAGCCATGTTCCCACTTATACGGGAAACGAGCCTCTCCAAGTCGGAAATCCCTTTGAGGGTTTCCCTTATCTCTTCCCGCAGGTCTTTGTTTTCGCTGAGTTCTTCTACCGCATCTTGGATCTCCCTTATCTTCTGAGGGTCTCTGAAGGGATTGAGAATGTGGAAGCGAAGTCTTCTCCTTCCCATTCCTGTGAGAGTTCTGTCTATTACACCAAAAAGGGACTGATCCTTCCTCCCTTCCGAGCTTTCAAGAAGTTCCAATCCCCTTCTTGCCCTGTAATCTACGCGGACGAATCCCTCACCTACGAAGGGCTTTGGTCTGTCCACTATAGGCATAAAACCTTTTTGCGTGTATCTTGCGTATTTAAGTAACGCTCCCAAAGGTTTTAGGATCTCCTCGTCTTCAAAACCTAAAGCTTTCGCGCTGTATATGTGGAATAAATCTTTGATCTCTTTTTCCCCTTCCTCGAAGAATCCTTCGTCCAGTTCATAGATGGTAAGTTTCAAAGATCTAATCTCTTCAGGCAATCCCGTTCCTTTAGGAATCAAAAGCTCCACTGTGTTAAATTTTGTAAGAATGTCAACTATCTCCTCCTTGGAAACGCGAGATCCGAAAAATTCCCCTACCGCCAAGTTCAGGTATCCTATCCAAGTTTTTCCACCACGAAAGTAGATACTTGCCAAACCTCCCGTTTCCTTTTCGAAGAAGGTTCCCGGCGTTATAACCCTTACAACATCACGCTTGACTACACCCTTGGCTTTAGAAGGATCCTCCACTTGCTCACATATAGCTACCCTATAGCCCTTTTTAACGAGCCTGTATATGTAGCTCTCCGCGGAGTGATAGGGAACACCGCACATGGGAATCCTCTCCCTCCCCTTACCCGCAGGCCTTGAAGTCAAAACAAGACCAAGCTCTTTAGAACCGATCTCCGCGTCCTCATAAAATAGCTCGTAGAAGTCTCCGAGTCTGAAGAAAAGAAGACAATCAGGATACTTATCCTTAAAGTAGTGATACTGAGCGAGCATAGGGGTAAGATCGCTCTTCATAGTCCCGCCAGACTCTTTAGTTTTTTAAGATCCTCAACGAACTGCGGATCCGCCTTCGGATTTCTCAATATAAAAGCTGGGTGGTAGGTTATCAACACCTTTATCTTCGTATCGTAGGGGTAAGTAGTTATCTTTCCGCGCACCTTAGTTACCGACACCTTTTTACCGAGTATGCCTTCAACCGCGGTAGAACCCAAACAGCATATTACCTTCGGCTTTACTATTTCAAGCTCCCTCCTAAGGTAGGGAAAGCATGATCCCATCTCTTGGGGAAGGGGTTTCCTATTTTCGGGAGGCCTGCACTTGCAAACGTTGGTGATGTATACATCCTCCCTTTTTAAACCTAATACTTCCTCTATTTTCCTGTTCAGATACTGACCCGCTCTTCCCACGAAGGGTTTTCCCTGTTTATCTTCTTCTTCACCGGGAGCCTCACCTACAAAAACGATGGGAGAGTTGGGATTCCCATCTCCGAAAACAACTTGCGTCCTGCTCTTGTGGAGCGCACACTTGGTGCAATCCCTGTAAGAGTCAAAAAGCTTTTTTAGGCTTTCCTCTTTCGTGTTTGTCTTCGCAAGGGAAACTTCCTCCCTTTTCTCTAAGTAAATCTCCCTTATGCCTATAACTTCCAAAACCTTCAGGGTAGATATGATGTCTTTCATAGTAAGATTATAAGCTCGGTGGAGGAATTTAAAGTTGCCATAGAATCCTTCGTCCAATCTTACGGATACATTGCTCTATTTTTGATAGCGTTTACAGAAAGTATCTTCCAACCCATACCCCCCGATCCTTTCATAGCGGGGGCTTCCGCTTTGGGTTTGGATCCCTTCTTGAGTGCTTTGGTTTCCACCTTGGGCAGTATTCTCGGCGGGGTCGTCGCACACACGGGCGGTTGGCTCTTAGGGGAAAATTTTGTGAAAAAGTTGATCGGGGAGGAAAGCTTTAAAAAAGGTGAAGCTTTTATCTCAAGGTTCGGGCCGTGGGCGGTAGTAGTGGGGGGCTTTACACCGGTTCCTTACAAGGTGGTTTGCTGGGTGTCAGGAATCTTTAAGCTAAATAGATCGGTCTTCATAGTTTCTTCCTTTATAGGGAGGTTTCCCCGGTTTATGATCTTTGCCCTTCTGGGTAGTAGCGTAGGAT
>WFYK01000012.1 GCA_015490105.1 Aquificaceae bacterium
AAGCCTTACCATATTCATGGTAAGAGAAATTATAACCGCTCCAATCTAAAAATAAGGTTGTATACTTTTGCATTTGCAATAGTATGGCAGGTAGGCGCCCAACAAAGGTATTCGTATTTTCGGTGAGAAGAAGAAAGAAGAAGTTTATAGCTGTAAAGGATAGCACTACCGTCTACAAGCTAACCGACCTCGTGGTAAAGGCTGTGAGATTTGACCCATACCACCTTTACTACTACACGGATTTTGAAGAGAGAAAAACTGCCTATCATGAAATGCTTGAGGATACTTACTTTGAACAGTTCTCAGACCGTTTCCAAGAGTTGGTAGATATCGCCAACCAACTTCGGATAAGGGAAGCTCGCAAACTCCTGATAAGGAGTAGTTTTGGAATGTTGCTTAAAGATATTGACGAATTTTTCGGTGCCTTAGCAAGGTTCCTTAGGAAGGAGTATTTTCTTCGCATAACGAGTAAAACGAGCGTAAAAAAACTTGTAGACTTCTTAGGTCATGAATTTATCCTTGTATACGATCTTGGAGACACAAGGGTGGTGACCCTGAACCTTGAAGAAGTGTTATCGGAAGAGAACTTTAAGAAGCTCTACGGGGAGGTGAAGCTCCCTACCGTGCTTAGCTAAGACACCTGCTCAGAGGCATAGCGGAGATAAAGGCTACGCTCAGGACTTTTATGGAACAGGTAGACAAGAGGTTTGAGTAGATCAATAGGGAACTGGACAGGCTTGTAAACATAATGGTGGGTGTGTTCGCAGGGCAGGTAGTCCTTGTTGTGGCGGTTATAGGTTTCGCCTGGTGGGACAGGAGGACGATTATCAGGAAAGCTAAGGAAGAGACCTTAGCAACACGGGCTTTTGTGATCTATTAAACCGCTATCCTTTCGGATACTTGCACCGTCTCTTCAATCGCCTTTATTATCTTCAGGTAGGTTTTTATATCCTCAAGATTTAGCTTCCTGCCCCTGCGGTCGGAGAGCCACTTTTTGAGGACCTGATAACCGCCTACCTTGAAGTTCCAAGCCTTTTCGGAAACAGGATCAAAGTATTGGTCTTTGTTTATAAAGATCTTCCCGTCCTTGTAGGCTACCTTTTCAACCGTGTTGGTGCCTTTACCTTGGAACTTGGCGCTGGGAGTTTTCAGGCTTTCGTCTTCCAAAAGGTGGAGTTTAACGAGCTTTTCGCCGAGGCGGGCTATTTCTTTGAACTTTTCGTAATCGGGAACGAAGGGAATGCGGGGAAAGTTGTATTTGAGCTGTTCTTTATACTTTTCCCTGTAGGCAGGGGAGTGGAGAACTGCGTAGATGTAGTAGAGAACCTCTTCGGGTTGTGGTTCCTCTTTGTAGAGATCTTTGATGAACTTTTTAAATTCCTCCGTGAAGTTTGGGACTTTCTCCGAGTCTTTGTAGAGGTAGAGGGGGAAGAGGTAGTTAGTAGTCTTTGATGACAAGCTCCCGTGCTCGGTTATGTGTCTGGTTATGAATACATGACTCCAGTCGCCCGTTATCTCTTCCCTTTTGTGAGTAATCAGCCCCAAGTTCTCGCCTTTGAGCATGTGGGTCATTACCTCGGATCTTGGTCTTTCAAGAAACTTGGGGTTGTAGAAGATATACCTCAGATCAAAGGGTCTGTAGAGAATGCGGGTTATATGCTTCTCCACTTCTTTTGGGGATAAGCCAAAATTTTTTGAAACTTTATTCAAAAGAGCTTCCTTATCAAAATCTATCGTCAATTTATCCCTTCCAGTAACCACACCAACGCTGTATTTCCCAAATATCTCATCCACTCCCCAAAAGCTTTCATACTCCTCATCCACCTCCACGGGCTTGAAGAAGTAAAAGGGACTCTTAGGCTCTACTCGGTGCCAGTTTATGCCCTTTAGAGTTCTCTCTTCTAAAAAGTTCAGCTTTTCCTCCCTGCCAAGTAGCTTTTTATCTTCAAGGGTTGAGTAGTAGAAGACCTGTGCATTTTCCTCTTCCCTTGAACCGTCTTTGATGAATATCCCTATCGCCACGCCCTGCTGGATGTCAAAGACGTTCTCGTCGGGTTCCCTCTTCCTTTTGTTGCCGTGAAGGTCAAGGATATATATCCTGTCAAAGGTCTTTAAAAGTGATTGTCTCATGCCTCTGAATGTCGGATTATCTATGTAGCTGTGGTTTGCAATGTAACCCACGACTCCTTTACCGCTCTTTTGTATCTTCCACTGGGCAAAGCGTATGAACTTTACAT
>WFYK01000013.1 GCA_015490105.1 Aquificaceae bacterium
GGATACATGAAGGGAGAGATAGATGTAGAGGGGGATCTGGAAGGCTTACTCATCTGCGCTATGAGGTATATGAACGACCTCCAAGAAAGCAGGGGCTTCTCCTCCCTCCTATTTAAAATGGCCAACGCCTTGAGTTTCGTTAATAAGTCTAAAGAGGCTAAGAACGTTCAACATCACTACGATCTTGGTGATGACTTCTACCGTCTTTGGCTTGACAGATCTATGACCTACTCATGTGCCTTTTTTGGAACGCCTGAGATGAGCCTTGAGGAGGCACAGAAAGAAAAAAGGAGAATAATCTTTGAAAAACTGCTCCTCGAAGAGGGTGATAGACTTCTAGACATAGGGTGCGGCTGGGGATCCATTATCCTTGAGGCGGGAGAGGAATACGGTGCACATGCGGTAGGTATAACCCTTTCGGAAAACCAATACAGGTATGTAAAGAACGAAATAGAAAGGAGGGGTTTAAAAGACAGGGTGGAAGTTTACCTTATGCACTACGCGGACCTCCCTAAGATCGGAAAGAAATTTAACAAGGTTGTCTCTGTTGGTATGTTCGAGCATGTGGGTAGAAAGAACTACAGAACCTTTTTCAAGACCGTGAGTTCGGTGATAGAGGATGGGGGACTGTTTCTCCTTCACACCATAGGCAAGGTTCATCCCGGATCTCAAAGTAGATGGATAAGGAAATACATATTCCCTGGCGGGTATCTACCTTCAATAGCGGAGGTCCTTTGTGCTTTTGAAGGTATGGGCTTTTGTCTCATAGACATCGATGACTGGAGACCTCACTATTACAGAACTTTGAAAGAGTGGAGGAAACGTTTTTGGGAAAAAGTAGACCTGATAAAAGATACCTACGGTGAGGAGTTCGTCAGAATGTGGGATCTCTATCTGGTCTCTTCCGCGGTTTCCTTTTTAACGGGTAGCAACCACCTGTTTCAGTTCCTACTTTCCAAAGGGGTTAGAAACGACTATCCTGTTATGAGAAGACAGATCTCTAAGGAAGCATGCGTGAAGCTCTGACGCTCTTGTTTCTTATAGCGGCTTACAACTTTCTTCTTTGGTATCTGACCTTTTTTGAGTTGATTCCCTTTCCTCTGTTTCCAGAAGATCCCTTTAACCTCGTTTTGGTTATATCCTTTTCCGCAACCCTTTACCTGAGTTGGCTTTTCGGTGAACGCTACAGGGCGGTTCAGTGGATAGGATATCTCTTCTTTTTTCAGATAGTTGCTTTGAGTTTCTACCTTCAAGATCTCGAAATAATCGTGAGAGACCTCCCTCCTGTGGTTTTCACTTTAGCGTTGGTATCCCTATTTGAATCACCTACGGAGAAACGGTTAAGAGCAGTAGAGGAGGAGAAAGAGGAATTGCTTAAGGAAATAGATAAGGTCTTCAGGGAAAGACAAGCGGTAGAGATCCGTATGGATCAGTTGAGAAAGGAAATGGACAAACTCGCTAAAGAGAAAGCCGATCTTGAAAAGGAGAACAAAAAGGAAGAGGTAGAAAAGCTCAAAAAACGCCTTGAAGAACTTTCCTTACAGCTTCGCGAGTATAAAGAGAAAGAAAGCAGGCTTGTAGAGACAAACAGAAAGCTCTTTGACCTGCTTGAAGCTCTCGGCCAGCAGGAAGACCAAGGAGCAAAAGGGGAGTTAAAGGCTTTGAGAAAGGAAAGGAAAAAGCTCATTAAAGAGATAGTTCAGCTTCAGGAGATGGTAGATATATACGCACAGGAAAACGAAAAGCTTAGAGAAGAAAAGGAAAGGGCGGTAGAGAAGGTAGCTCAACTGGAGAGGGAAAAAAACAAACTTGAAGTTGAGCTCGAAAACTTAAAGAAAAAGATAGAAAAGGATGATGTTTCCAATTTGGCGGAAACCCTCTTGGGGATAAAAGTGGAAAAGAGGGCTTTGGAGGAGATCTTGAATTTACCTCCTTCGAAACGCACTAAGTTCGTAAAGGAAATTATCAAGTTCTCTTCAAAAGATAGATGGCAGTCTTTGGAACCGCTTGCAACGGATAAAGACATCCTAAAATTCCGTTTCTCAGGAGGGAGACTATACTTTAAGCGGAACGGTCAAAGCTTAACCTTGGTTGGAGTCTTAGACAGCGAAGACGATAAGGACAAGGATAGATACATAAAGGAAGTGCTTAGTAAAATATAGACAAAACCCGCTAAAGAAGGAGGTTAGCAACTTATGGCAACTCTAAGGGAGATCCTTGAAAACCTAACAGCTTTCAGACCGGAAGGTCTACCCGTAACATCGCTCTACCTTCACCTCAGACCTCAGGACAGACAGGACGCAAAGTATCTGAGGGTGTTCAAGGATATGGTCAAAGAAAAGAAGGAAGAGATAAAAAGGAGGGACATGTCTTCGGATCATGTCTTGTCCGTAGAAAGGGACTTTGAACTTATGGAGGAGTTCCTTTCCGAGCCTAAAAATCTTGAAGGTTGCAGGGGGATAGCGATCTTTTCCTGCTCCGCGAAGAAGATGTTTGAAGCGGTGAAACTTCCTTACGTTTACAGAAACAGACTGATGATAGGTCCGGATCCGTTGGTTAGGGAGATCGCGGCGATAGATGAAGAACTCGGAAGGATAGGGATACTCCTCGTAGACAGAAAGCATATCAGATACTTCCTTATGGACATAGAAGACATAGGAGAAAATGTTGACTTCTTAGAACCTCTTGCCACGAGAGCTCACAGATTTCACAGCGGAGGAAGTGCACTCAAAGGTGCTCAGGGAAGTTACCAAATAAAGATGCCTTCAAGAGGTGCTTCCGCAGGTGTAGTAGCCCACGCTTACGGAGAGTGGCGTTTTCATATGAGGATAAAGGAAGAGTGGCACAGGATTCTCAAACTCGCAGCGGATGCAGCGTTCGAGGAGTGGAAGGCAAGCAAGTTTGATAAGCTCGTTATAGGAGGATTTATCGAGGAGGGACTTCGGGAAATAGAAAACCATCTTCATTCATACCTTAAACAGCGCCTTCTGGGATACATAGAAATAAACCCTTCCGAAGCAAAGCCTCACGAGGTCAGGGAAAAGGTATTGGAACTCCTTTGGCAGAAAGATAGGGATCAGGAAAAGGAACTTATAGAAGAGCTCCAAGAAAAGGTTGCTTACGGCCTTGCGGTTAACGGAACTTCCAAGGTCCTTGAAATGCTTGCTATAGGTAACGTAAGGACCCTTCTCGTTCCCGAAGACTTTGAAAAGAGAGGATACTTATGTCCTAAAAGTCATCTCGCCTTTTTAAAGCCCGAATGTCCCGATCCGGAGGAAAAACCCATAGAGGTAGAAGACATAGTGGACGAGGTTATAGAAGAAGCTTTAGAGCAGAGGGCTACAGTTGAGATCATCGTTGACGAGAAACTTCAAAAGAAAGTAGATGGGCTCGCCGCGTTCTTGCGATTTAAGTTATGAACGACGAGAGGGTGATCATATTCATAGACGGGTCTAACCTGTTTCACGGCCTCCGCCACCTTAATATAAAGATCGATTATGCAAAGCTTGTAGAATTTCTGAAAGAAAGCAGACGACTCATAAGGGCCTACTTTTACAGTGCGGTTCCCCAAGAAAAGGATCTCAAAAAAGGTTCCCCGGAGTGGGAGAGTTTTCAAAGGCAGAAACGCTTCTTAGATGAGCTTTCTAACATGGGTATAAAGGTAAAACTTGCCAAACTCAGGAAGCTTCCCTCCGGGGAGTATGTAGAAAAGGAAGTGGATATAATGCTGGCGACTGATATGCTTTCTCTTGCCTATCAGAACGCTTACGATACAGCCATTTTGGTCAGCGGAGATAGTGACTTCATATACACGGTAGAGGAGGTCCAGAGGATAGGGAAAAGGGTAGAGAATGCTTCCTTTAAAAAGACAAGCTCCTATAATCTCAGGAAAGCCTGCGACAGGTTTATCCTCTTAGACAATTACATAGACAGGTTCATATACGAGGATAAGTTAGCAAAGGTCGGAGAAGAAGTGAGCTTTTGGGCCAAGGTAAAGAGTTTGTGGAAAAAGTGAACTTATAATTTAAACTTGCGATGGATACAAAGGTTTATGAACTCCAAGCTCAAATCTACAAAGCGTTGGCAAATCCTACGAGGCTCATGATAATAAGTTCCCTTGGAGAAGGCGAAAAAACTGTAGGTGAATTAGTAAAAGACCTCAGTCTCAGCAAATCCAATGTGTCTCAACATCTCAACTATATGAAGGCGATAGGGCTTGTGTGTTCGCGTAAGGAAGGGAAAAGGGTCTATTATTATGTTTCAGATAAGAGGATACTAAAGGCCATAGAGTCAGTAAGGCAAATTCTATTCGAAAGGTTCCTAAGGTGCAGTAAGATAATCTCCGAAGAGGAACTGATGGAAATACTTACAAAGCACGAAGACTAAAAGAACTCCTGAATCTACCGCTTGACAAAGCTACCTCACTTTGTATAATAGTTCATAAACTTATGAACTGATGGAGAAAGTAGTAATGAACCCTGTTCATGTTGAAGTTATTTCAAAAGCTCCTCCCGGAGGAAGATGTGAGTTCTACGATAGGATATTCTTCTATCTTGTGAAAGCAAGCAAAAACCTCTACTACACGCTTATTCCTGAAAACCTTTACCCTAAAAGAGTTAAAGGTCCTGCAGTCTTGGTAAATGGAAAGGAGATTATTCCGGAGGACGGAGTCTTGCTTACAGGAGATGAACTCTTTAATGCCTTGAAGGAAGCCAAAGTAGAATTCAGAGAAAAGGAAGAAGAAGTAAGAAAGAGGCTCGAAGAGGAATATGAAAGGTTCATAGGAGGTGTGTGAGATGTTCTTTAGGCAGTTTATCCATGAAAACGGCTGTGTCTCTTACATGTTCGGTTGCGGATCTAAAGGAAAGGCTGTGGTAGTGGATCCTAACAAGGATGTAGATCTTTACCTGAAGGAAGCTGAAAAGCAAAAGGTTGAAATAGTCCACATTATAGATACTCACACGCATGCAGACCACGTTTCCGGGGCGAGACTCCTTGCGGAGAAGATCGGTATAGAGCCCGCTTATCACAAAAATGCTCCTCTTAACTTTTCCTTTAGAAAGCTTGATGAAGGAGATATTCTTGAAGCTGGAAACACAATAGTTAAAGTTCTCCACACTCCCGGTCATACACCAGATAGCATTTCTCTGGTGGTGATAGATAAAAGAAGAGGAGATGAGAGCTGGTTCGTTCTTACAGGAGACACGTTGTTTATAGGTGATGTAGGAAGGCCAGACTTGGGTTATGAAGATCCTAAGGAGGGAGCGCGCCAGATATTCAGAAGCATACATAACAAGCTTCTTACTTTGCCTGACTATGTGGAAATCTTTCCCGCACATATAGCAGGATCTGTCTGTGGAAAGATGATGAGCGGGAAGCCTTCCTCTACCATAGGGTTTGAGAAAAAATTCAATTTAATGCTTCAAATAAATGACGAAGAAGAGTTTGTCAGGAAACTAACTGAAAACATACCCCCGAAACCCAAGAACATGGACGAGATTGTAAGGAAGAATAGAGGCCTACAATGAACTTACAGCTTGGCATAAGGGAAAATCTTATTCCTTTTGTAATCATAACCCTGATCACCGCCTTTGTAGGCGGTATGGTAGGGATAGAAAGAACCATAATTCCCTTATTGGCTGAAGAAAAGTACGCTGTAGCAAGCACAACAGCAGCCATATCCTTCATAGTCAGTTTCGGATTAACTAAAGGTATTTTCAATTTCGTAGCCGGGATCCTCAACGATAAATTTGGGAGAAAGAATATAGAAATCCTCGGATGGGTTATCGGTCTTCCTATACCTTTCATTCTTATTTACGCGCCTTCGTGGGGGTGGGTAATATTTGCAAACTTCCTGTTAGGAATAAATCAAGCTTTAACATGGTCAACTGCGGTAACCTACACTCTTGACATAGTAAGACAAGATCAAAGGGGATTCGCTTCCGGTATAAACGAGTTTGCAGGGTACTTAGGAGTAGGTGCTTTAACCTTTATAACGAGCTACATAGGTTCTGTCTACGGTATCCACCCTTACCCTATGATCGCAGGAATATTTATAGCTGTGCTGGGTCTTATTCTTTCTCTTAGCCTTCCAGAATCACATCATTATGTAAAACGCGAAGCTATAGACAAAAGAGATCTGCAAAGGGAAACTTCCTTTCTTAGTGTTCTGGCCCTTGCAAGCTTCAAAAACAGAAATCTATTTGCTTGTTCCCAAGGAGGTTTTGTCGCTAATTTTACCGACGGTATGGCATGGGGTTTGTTACCTCTGTTTTTACATTCAAAGGGGTCAAGTATTTCACACATTGGTATAATTGCAACGCTTTACCCCACCGTATGGGCTTTCTCACAACTTATAACTGGGCTTATGAGTGATAAGATCGGAAGAAAACCTGTTATAGTGACTGGTTTCCTTGTAAAAAGCATCGGTATAATGGGGATAGCTTTTTCCGAAACAATCCTATACTGGATATTGTTTGCATTCGTATTTGGTCTCGGAAAGGGTATGGTATACCCCACATTGATAGCTGCGGTGTCCGATAACGCACCTCCTCTCATGAGGGGCTCAATACTTGGTGTATACCGTCTCTGGAGGGATTGGGGATACGCTTTTGGTGCTCTTTTTACAGGTTTGGTAGCGGATTTCCTCGGATTGAAATGGGGTGTAGCTTTTTCGGCTATGGTCTCCTTCATTTCGGGAATAATCTTTTGGAAAGTTTATAAATGAGCACCAGTTTATTTGGAAGACAAAGTTATAAGAACGACACCGGCTACCACCAGCACAGTTCCCAAAGCTTTAGCTAGGGTCAAGCTTTCGCCCAAGAACATTATTGCCAAAAGGCTGGACCAAAGGGGAGATATAGAAGCTATCGGAGCTACAACTGACACATCCCCTACCTTTATGGCTTTATAGTAGAGGATAAGTCCCAAAAAACCCGATATAAATCCGCCGAAAGATATAACAAGAATGTCCTTAAGCGGGTAGTTCAGACTCTCCCTCACCCAAAGAAGTCCCAAGAGGGCAAAAAGTGTAGCTGTCAGGTTATGAAAAAATATGCCCGCGAGTGGAGATACCTGACCTTTGAGTCCTATCTTGAATATAACAGGAGCACTCCCCCAAACTACAGCGGTAAGAAGGGCCAAAAGGATAGCCTTCAAAGGTCAAACACCCCCACTACGGGTGCATGGTCCGAGGGCTTGGGAGTCCTCCTCTTTCTCGGCCACATGTCAACGTAGATATCCTTCAAACTCTTCAGAAGAGGTTCCGTTACAAATATGTAATCTATCCTCATACCCTTATTCTTCCAAACCATACCTCCTATGTAATCCCACCACGTAAATTGAACTTTGTCCGGGTATAGATATCTGAAAGCGTCTATAAAACCCCACTCTAAAACTTTCCTCAGAGCTTCCCTTTCTTCGGGCATTGTGCCTATAGTGTCTTTCAATAGCTCAGGGTCAAAAACATCCTTGTCTTCGAGTGCTACGTTAAAGTCACCTACAAGGCATATATTTTCCGAAGGGCTGAAGTTTTCAGACAAAAAGCTTAAAAACCTCTCGTAGAACTCAAGCTTGTAGTAGAACTTCTCACTTCCCCTGACATCACCGTGAGGCATATACACGTTTATAACCCACATCTGGGGAAGTCTGACAGCTATAACCCTCTTTTGAACATCAAATTCCGGATCACCTAACCCCTTCTTCACCTCTGAAAAAGGAAACTTTGAACAGATGGCAACTCCGTTGTAGGTCTTTTGAGCAAATACCTCACAGTTGTAGCCTCTGTTTCTGAAGTCTTCGAAGGGAAAGTTTTTCTCCTCCTGCTTGAGCTCTTGAAGACAAAGAACATCGACAGGATCTCTTTCGAGCCAAGAAAAAAGTAGATCCTTTCTCGCTCTTATGGAGTTTACGTTGTAAGTTGCTACTTTCATAGGCCTATGATCTTTATGATTACCCTTTTGGGTCTTTGGCCGTCGAACTCCGCGTAAAAGATCTCCTGCCAAGGTCCCAGATCGAGCTTACCCTCAGTTATGGGAAGAACCACCTGAAGGTGGGTGAGTAAATTTTTTAGGTGAGCGTCTCCGTTATCTTCACCTGTTCTATGATGTTTGTAGTCCTCTCTGAAGGGTGCCAACCTCTCGAGCCACTCCCATATGTCTTCGTGAAGACCTTCTTCGTCATCTTGAACTATGACAGCGGATGTGAGATGCATAGAAGAAACTAAACAAAGACCTTCCTTTACTCCGGATTTTTCTACAGCTTCCTTCACTTTATCGGTTATCCTTACAAGCTCTCTCCTCTTTTGTGTGTTAAAGGTCAGATACTCAGTATAGGACTTCAATTGAGCGCTTCCAGCTTTTTAAGGAGATCTTGCTCCTTTTCTTGAAGAGCCTTGACCTCTTCCATTATCTTCGGACAGTAAAAGATTTCCCCCTTCGAGGTGTAGCGGGCCTTTTTCTTTAGTTCCTTTATCCTCCTTCTCAGTCTTCTAAGCTCTATAGTGTAATACCACCTGACTATGGCGGTAGCGGTTTTGACAAGATCTTTGTCGTTCGCTCTGAGTTCACGCTTGAAACGTCTTCTTTCCTTTTGACCCGCGTGGAAGGACAGGAGCTGGACAGTCTTTTTGCCCTTAGCTTCTTTCAGAAGATCCTCCATAACCTTTTTAAAGGACCCCTGAAACTTCTTGTTGGTTTTCCCTATCCTCGCCCACAGTTCCATGGCCCATATATTATAGCGAGCGTTGTAGAATTTTTCATCATGCTCATCGCGGTGCCTCTGACCGATGAAAATTTCAAGGAAAATTTAACCAAAGCTAAAGATCTGGGTGCGGATCTAATAGAGCTAAGGGTTGATACCTTCTCGAGAACCGATGTGGAATACGTGAGGGATCTTCTTCTTTCGGTAAAGGATGAAGGTCTCAAAACCATATTGACGGTCAGGGACCCGAAGGAAGGAGGTAAGCAGGTTCACAACAGGGAGGATCTTTTCATTAAGCTTTCGCCCGAAAGTGATTTCACCGATGTGGAACTGATGTCTCTTGATCTGCTTCGCAGAGTAAAGAAGATAGTAAAGGAGGCGGGAAAGGATCTAATAGCCTCTTTCCACGACTTTGAAAGAACGCCTCCCGTCTGGGTGATAAAGGAGATAATAAGGAAGGCTTTGAACGAAGGTGCGATCCCTAAGGTTTCTGTAATGGCAAATAGCTACGAGGACTGCGCAAAACTCTTGTGTGCGGGTGCTTCCTTTCCGGGAAGGAAGATCCTGATCGCTATGGGAAAGGAAGGGATGGTATCCAGAGTAGCGGGCTACGTTTTTGGGTCTTTCATCTCTTACGCTTCCTTAGGCAAAGCCTTAGCTCCCGGTCAGATCCCTTTGGAGGAGATGGTAAAGATCAGGGAACTCCTTTATAGCTGAAGCAAGGGCTAAGTTTGAAAACCAGTGAAGAATTATAGGAGACACCAAGGACCCGCTTAGTCGATAAGCAAAGCCAAAAAGTAGGGAGGGAAAAAAGGTGAGAGCCGATCCCAAAGAAGGCTCTTTAATGACGTGAACCGCGGAAAAGAGAAAAGAGGTCATGATGTTACCCCAAAAGCTCATAAGATACCCCCTGAAGAAAACCTCCTCCGCGGTAGCTATACCCAGTTGGTTCAAAACCCATGCGGGACAGGAAACTTCAAAGCCTACTAAGAGAAACGCAGGCAGAGGCAAAAGACCTATCAAAAGGCCTTTTTTAAAATTTCTAAAGCCAAGATCTCTTTCACTCAGAAATATAACCGGCACGAGCAGTATCACGAAGGCCACATACTCCCACATACCACTGTATCGACTCAAGAACACAAAAAGAGCAAAACATAAATACAAGACCAAGGAAAACTTTTTAGATCTGAGTGTCTTTTCCAAAGTAGTCCTCCACGGTCCAAGTGTGATCGGGCGACCCCAAACCTTTCCCTACTTTAAAACCCCTCTCCATCGCTTTAAACAGAAACTCCTTAGCGAAAAAAACCGCTTCCTCCAGTGGGAAACCTTTAGCGAGGAAGGAGGCTATAGCGGAAGAGAGGGTGCATCCTGTTCCCCTTGTATTTTCGGTAGTGAGTTTGTCCTTAACAAAGTAGTGAACCTCTTCAGAATCGGTAATCAGCAGATCTATCGCTTTATCACCTTTAAGGTGTCCCCCTTTTATCAACACAGCCTTAGGTCCCAGTTCCAAAAGATACTTCCCGCAGTTTTCCATATCCCGCAGATTTTTGATCTCTTTACCCGTGAGAAATTCCGCCTCCGGGATGTTCGGTGTAATGAGGAAAGAAAGAGGAAACAGCTCTCTCTTGAGAATTTCCACCGCTTCTTTTTCCAAGAGTTCCACACGGTTCTTCGAAAGAAGAACTGTATCTACCACCACATTCGGAGGGGCAAACTCCCTAAAAGCTTTTGCCACAGCACGAACGATACCTTCGTTTGCAAGCATACCTACCTTCACCGCGTTCACGCTTATATCTTCCAGAACGGCCCTTATTTGACTATAGACAAGTTCGGGATCGAAAGGGTGAACCTCCCTTACACCGGTTGTGTTCTGAACTGTTATGGCTGTGGGAACTCCGCAACCGTAGACCTTGAGAGCGGTAAAGGTCTTCAGATCCGCCTGAAGCCCGGCTCCCCCGCTCGGATCGGATCCTGCTATTGAGAGAACTACGGGAAGTCCCATCAGAAGAAGGATCCTATAATAAAGTGGATTCTCGAAGGAGAAGTATCTCCCGGGACCTTTTTCGTCTTCCAAGCGAGATCTATCTTTATGGGAGCCATCGGGGTTATCAGCCTTATGCCGAAGCCGTAACCTCCTTTCCAGTTAGAAGGCTTCAAGCCCTCAAAGGAATCCGCCCCCGTTCCGAAGTCGTAAAATACCGCTCCGTAGAAGATCCCTTTTATTTTTTTGTTTACCTCAAAGTTAAAGAAAAGCTCCCTCGTAGAACCTATGGGATCGTTATTTTGGTCGAGCGTCCCCGCCATACCGTAGTTGTAGCCCCTTATGGTAAAGTCACCTCCCACGAAGAACCTCTCGTCTATGGGAACCTCTTTACCGCCGTATGGGTTTACGAACCCAAAAGTCCCCTTAAAAGAGAAAAGAAGCCCCGTATCAAACCAATCGTCCTTTAAGAACTTAGAAGCGGTAACTTCCACCTTGTGAAACTTTTCCGTTCCTCCCAGAACCGCAACCGCAACCGAATAAAAGACGCGCGCGTAGGAACCTTTCGATGGAAAGAGGAAAAAGTCCCTTGTATCCCTCGAAAGGGAGAAGTTGAGTTTTCTCGTTTGCCTACTTCCCTCTTGAGCCCTTATGTATCCTGATGCGTTCTCATCTATGTCCGAGTAAACAACCCTTTGAACACTTAATCCCGCGGACCATCTCCAGTATTCCCAAAACTCCCGTGAAAAGGTAGCACTACCTCCCGTTCTTGCAACGGTGTAAGTTACATACTTTATCCTCCTGTCAAACACCGACCATGTCAGATCGACGGGTTTGTTCATAAACCACTTATCCGTGTAGGAAATGGAGTTGTCTTTGTAGTTCACACCGTAGCTTACCGACACTCCCGCTATGTCTCCTGTTCCTAAGAAGTTTCCTTTTCTTAAATTTACAAATCCCGAAAGTTTGGTAACTTCGTTGTAAGAAAGACCTACAGAGAACTGACCTGTGAATCTTTCCCTTATCTTGGCAAGCAAATCCCACCTGTCCCTTCCTACGGGAAAAGGTTCTATGGTAACGTCCTCGTAATAACCGAGGTTAATGATCCTTTCACGGGATCTCGCGAGAGCTCGCTTCAGAACAAGCTCCCCTTCTTGAACCCTCATCTCCCTCCTTATTACATAGTCCCTCGTTTCGTAATTGCCTTCAACCTTTATGCGGTTCACGTAAACGGGTTTTCCTTCCTCCACGCGGAGTTTCACGTTAACTACCTTTTTTGAAGCATCCACGTGCAGGTGCTCTTCCACGTGAGCGTTTGCAAAACCTATCTCCGCGTAGAGATCTTTTATGTGCTTTTTCAAAGCTTCCAAAACAGCTCTTCTGAAGTAGTTTCCTTTACGGCGGTTTTTCTCCAGAATGCTTCCTTTGAGTTCACTCTCCGCATAAAGTTTGTTGCCTTCAATCTCTACCTTGCCCAACTTGTATCGTGGCCCCTCTTCTATCAGAAACACAACGTTGTGTCCCCCGTTTACTTTATCAACTACGTATGAGACTCTTACCTCTAAAAATCCCTCGGACTTGTAGAACTCTTCTATCTGCTTTGCATCGTCCTCTACGACTTCGGGATGAAAGGGAGGCTTGTTTCTGAAAATGAAGATGTTTCTATCTTGGGTTTGAATTATGTCCGCAAGGGTCTCGTCATCGAAGGTGAGGTTTCCCTTAAACTCCCTGAAGATAACGTAGCTTTTTTCTTTCTCATCTATTATAAACACGAGCTTACTTGCTCCTTTTTTGGCCACTATCTTGTAGCGGACCTCCACGTCGGGGAACCCTTCACGTGCGTAGATCTCCTTTATTCTGTGGATGAGCATCTGAATATCCTTTTGGGAAAAAACCCTTCCCAGCTTTAGTTTCCTTTGGAGCTCAAGTCTCTCTTCTATAGCAGGGCTAGACGTATACTGAGCTATCAGCTCATCCGTATCGAGTTTTCCGAGTTCCGTTTCAACACCGAGCTCTTGGGAAAGATCCTCATCGTCAAGTTCTTTGTTGCCTTCAAACTCTATCTTGTAAATGACGGGAAGGTCCTCCACTTTGTATATTAACCTCACACCCCCTTCGGTTTCCTCCTTGTATACTTCAACCCTTTTGAAAAACCCTGTTCTGAACAGCCTTCTTATGTCTTTCCTAACTTTGTCTAAAGAAAAGGTTGTCCCTTCGCGGGTTAGGATAACTTCCTTTACAAGTTCGTCCGGAACGTATTTGTTTCCTTCAACTACTACCGAAACAACCTTCTGGCTAAAGGCAACTAAGGGTAAGATCAGGATCAGCAAACAAAAGGATAATCTCACAGAGCCTATATATTATCAGAACCTTCCTCCGGAGATTGCGTTTACGACCCTTATTTCGTCTCCCTCCCTCAAGATCTCTTCTTCGGTAACAACCTCACCATTTTTTATTACTAAGGAAGAGAGGGGCGAAAGCCCCAGCTCTTTGAGAAGATCCTTAGCTTTTATCTTTTCTACCGGGAGTTCTATCTCCTTACCTCTGTAGAGGACCTTTATGGGCATCTGCTCGTATCAGATTCTACCGCATCTATAGCGTCCAAGAAAGCCTCAAAGGGTCCCATGTTCCTCATAGCGACGAATTTAGGTCCTTTGAACTTGAGCCTTCCGAACATCATCGCTTTCATAGGGCCATACTCCTTCCTACCCATCTCAAGCCACCTTTTGGTATCCGCATACATAAGAAAATCGTTTTTAGTTCTTTCGTCCTTAGCCCATCCACCGTATACGCACATGGCTTTTCCGTTTTCGGTTCTTATAGTCAGTTGGATCATCTTGTCCTTCCCGCAGTCCTTCCTGTAGAGAAAGAGTTTCCTTTCGGGGACCTCACTCCATGCACTGTTAGAACCCAGATCGTTTACAAGGGTGGGGGTGTTATTCCAAACCTCACAGAAAGCCTTAGCCCACTCCCCATCCATGAAAACGGGTTGAGCCAAAGCAACCGACCCCATAGCCATCAAACCGAGTGCTATCTTTTTCATGACCTACCTCCCTTCCGTGTTCTTTGCGGTATCAATATTAAAAGACCCCTAAGAGCCACCTGAAGATAAGAGTTCTTAATATTAAAAAAAGACTTAAAAATATGCTTATAAGCTTAAAAGCTTTTTAACATTTTCCTCGTTCACAGGCCTTATTACCCCTCTTTCAGTTACTATTGCGGTGATATTAGAAGCGGGAGTAATATCAAAGGCAAGGTGCAAAGCATCAGACTCCTCGGGAGCGACAATGTTCTCTCCGCAGGTTTTTACCTCCTCGGGACTTCGTTCTTCGATAGGTATCAAAGACCCGTCCTTAATCCGGGGGTCAAAAGTGGAAGTAGGAGCTACTACGTAAAAAGGTATGTCGTGCTCCTTTGCCAGAACCGAGAGGGAGTAAGTTCCTATCTTGTTTGCCACATCACCCTTCAGGGTTATCCTGTCCGCACCTACTATAACCGCATCTACGAGTCCCTTCTTCATTAAAAAGCCCGCGGTTGAATCGGTAATTATCCTGTGTTCTATTCCCTCCTTCGCAAGCTCCCAAGCGGTGAGGCGGGATCCTTGAAGGAAAGGTCTGGTTTCGTCTACCCAAACGAAAACCTCTTTACCCGCCTTTACCGCACTCCTTATAACCCCCAAGGCGGTTCCCCAGCCTGCGGTAGCGAGAGCCCCCGTGTTGCAGTGGGTAAGGATTCTAACCTTGTTAGGAAGTAAGTTCTGTCCAAACTCTCCCATGCGAAGGTTAGCTTCATAATCTTCCCTTTCTATAGCCTTTGCTTCCTCCTCTATATCTTTCCCCTCTTCAAAGGCTTTAAGCATCCTGTCCAGAGCCCAAAAGAGGTTGTAAGCGGTGGGACGTGTGTTTTTAAGGATCTCTGCAACTCGGTGCGGATCTTCGCCACTCTTGACACCCAAAACAAAGCCGTAACTTGCCACACAACCTATAGCGGGTGCACCCCTGACCGCCATACTCTTTATAGCTTGGGCTACCTGAATGTGATCGCGAAGATCCAGCCAAACTTCCTCTAAGGGAAGTTTCCTTTGATCAAGCAAAAGAAGGTGGTCACCTTTCCAAAGGAAAGCTTTAACCTCCACTTTAACTTCCTCTCAGAAGATCTACCGCCTCTTTGAGAAGATCCTTTGTTCTTTCCTCGGAGGGAGTTTCTGCGTAAACCCTGATGAGAGGTTCTGTCCCAGACGGTCTCATCAGTAGCCAAGAGTCGTCGTCAAAGATGAGCTTGAGACCGTCTAAGGTGTTTATATTTTTTACCTTCATCCCCGCTAACTTATGAGGAGGGTTTCCTTTAAAGGCTTCTACTTTTTCTTTTATATCGTCGCTTGCGGTAAGATCCACCCGATCGTAGAAGGATCTTCCAAATTCCTCAAAAAGATCCTCGATAGCCTTTGAAAGACTCACACCTTTTAAGGAAAGCATCTCCAGGATCAAAAGGGCGGACATCAAACCGTCCCTTTCGGGAAGGTATTCGGGAAATCCAAAACCTCCGCTTTCCTCTCCGCCGAAGATTACCCGTTCCTTTAAGATAACTTCGTTTATGTTTTTAAACCCGACGGGA
This sequence comes from Aquificaceae bacterium, assembly GCA_015490105.1. Taxonomy (GTDB): domain Bacteria; phylum Aquificota; class Aquificia; order Aquificales; family Aquificaceae; genus Hydrogenivirga. Next base: position 15,296 of record WFYK01000013.1, read on the forward strand.
ACCTCTTTAATAGGTATCCCTTCCTTTTCACATATGCGGTTTGCAAGATAAGTGGTAGAAACGGTCTTTACTACCACACCCTCTCTTATTCCTTTGTTCCTTACTATGTGAAGCAGTAAAAGGGCGTATATGATCTGAGGGCTTACGAAATTGCCCTTCTCATCCACAAGAGCGAGTCTATCACCGTCCCCGTCGTTGGCAACACCAAGATCCGCCCCGAGGCTTCTGACTTTAGCCTTCAAGAGTCCCAAATTCTTTTCAACAGGTTCGGGTGATCCTCCGCCGAAGAGAGGGTCCCTTTCAGCTCTAATAGTAATCACCCTGATCTTCGTGTCTTGGAGAGCTTCGGCGAGCAGTCCCGAAGCGGTCCCGTGCATTGGGTCGTGAACCACCAACATTTCTTTTTCCTTAAAAGCATCTACCTCAAGAAAGGATCGAACTCTCTCAAGGTATTCCCTTTCTATGGAAACCTTTGTAGGCTCTAAAGCCTTTACTTTTACATCCTCCTCGGGAATAAACTTTTCCACTTCCTTTACAAAGGAGGGTGTAGCGGAACCTCCGAAAGATTCTTTTATCTTATAGCCGTTGTATTTAGGAGGGTTATGGGAAGCGGTTATCATAACCCCCGCGTCGTAGCTGAGGTATTTGACCGCAAAGGAGACCATAGGTGTTGTGCAAGGAGCATCTACTATGTCCGCACTGATGCCTTCGGAGATCATCACCTTGAATACTTCTCTTGCAAAGTCTTCCGATAGGAATCTTCTGTCGTAGCCTACTATAACCTTTTTTAAACCCTTTTCCTTTAGAACTTTTGCATGTGCGAAAGCCACCCTTCTTACATTTTCAAAGGTAAAAGCCTCCCCGATTACTGCTCTCCAGCCGTCCGTTCCGAACTTTATCATTCTTCAAGCAATTATAATCAATTAATAAACGCTCGAAGGGAGGTAAAGATGGAACTGGAGAACGTCTATCCTTGGCAGGGCAAGGCTCAAATACCTGGCGAAGGAAGTTTTATAAAACTCAAGGAAGACAAAACTATAGAAGTTCCCGACGAGCCGATAATCCCTTACATAGAGGGAGACGGCATAGGACCCGAAATAGCTCCCGCGATGATAATGGTGGTAAACGAGGCGGTAAAGAAAGCCTATAACGGATCCAAAAGGATCCTGTGGGTCGAAGTTCTTGCGGGAGATAAGGCGGAAGAAAAGTGTGGAACAAGACTTCCCGAAGAAACCCTTGAGGTTTTAAAGAGTGCGGTCGTTAGCATAAAGGGACCTTTGGGAACCCCCGTCGGTAAGGGAGTAAGATCTATAAACTCCGCCTTGAGGAGGGCTTTTGACTTTTACTCCGCGGTAAGGCCCGTTTACTGGATGGGCCAACCTACCCCTATACCTAACCCCGAAAGGGTAGATGTGGTGGTTTTCAGGGAAAACACGGATGACGTTTACGCGGGCGTTGAGTTCTTCTCAGGAACGGAAGAAGCAAAGAAGGTCAGGGAGTTTCTAATAAAAGAGATGGGAGCAAAGGAGGAGGGTTTTCCCGAAGACGTGGGTATCACCGTAAAACCTATGAGTGAGTTCAAAACAAAAAGGCACGTCCGTAAAGCCCTGAGGTATGCGATCGAAACCGGAAGAAAGAATGTAGCGGTTATCGGAAAAGGAAATATAATGAAGGCCACGGAAGGTGCTTTTATTAACTGGGCTTTTGAGGTAGCGGAAGAGCCTGAATTTAAAGGAAAGGTCATAACGGATCCGGATGCTGATCCTGAGCAGGGCCAAGTTAAGCTCGTGAAAGTAATAACTGATCAAATGCTTATGCAACTCGTTTTAAAACCTGAAGCTTGGGACGTGATAATAGCGGAGAATTTAAACGGAGATTACGTTTCCGATCTCGCAGCGTCCCTTATAGGAGGACCGGGGTTCGTTCCCAGCGGAAACATAGGCGACGGCTATGCTCTCTTTGAGAGCACCCACGGAACCGCTTGGGACATAGCTGGGAAAGGTATAGCTAATCCTCTATCTTTGACCCTTTCCGGCGCTATGATGCTTGAATACTTGGGTTGGAAAGAAGCTGCGGACCTTATATACGATGCGGTAAAGAGAACGTTCCAGGATAGGGTGGGAACTCCCGATGTGGCGAACGGCTTCAGAAAGATGGGTATAGAAGCAAAAGAGGTATCCACTATAGAATACGCTAAGGAGATCGTAAGCAGGATGTAAATTAAATACAAGGGAGGTTAGAGGATGCTTCCTATGGAAGGGAATGTGAACGTTCAAGATGAGGTTCTTGACAACCTGAAAAACAAGGGTGCTACCGTGACCGTATTTTTGACGCGGGGCAATAGAATAACGGGAAAGATCTTAAACCACGATAAATACACGATCCTTTTAGATGTGGACGGACAGCCTAATTTGATATACAAACACGCGGTAAGCACCATAGTGGAGGCTAAATGAAGGCCCTTCTCGTGGGTCTCGTAAGTGAAGAAACGACGAGAGAGGAAGCACTTTCATCAATAAGGGAACTCTCGGGACTTTTAGAAGCGTTAGGAGGAAAAAGCTTAGGCTACATACTCCAAAGGAGAAAAAGACCCGATCCCAGATACTTTATCGGTGAAGGAAAGGCCCAGGAGGTAAGAGAGGTAGCCAAAGGGACTCAGGCGGAAGCGGTTATATTTGATGATTTTCTAAGTCCATCTCAGCATAGGAATTTAGAAGATTTGCTAAAAGTCAGGGTTTTAGATAGAACAGATCTGGTTCTTGAGATATTTTCCCGAAGAGCCAAAAGTAAAGAAGCCAAGCTACAAGTGGAACTTGCCCGCTTAAACCATCAGCTTCCGCGGTTATACGGAAGAGGTAAAGAGCTTTCACGTCTGGGAGGTGGTTTGGGTTCGAGGGGACCCGGAGAGCAAGAAGCGGAGGTAAGGAGAAGGATTCTCAAAAAACGTATACATCAGATAAAGCAAGAGCTTGAAGAGGTAAAAAAGAGAAGGCGTATGCAAAGAAAAAGAAGAGAGTCGGAAGAAAAGAAACTGCTCAAAGTTGCCCTCGTAGGATACACTAACGCAGGAAAATCAAGCCTGATGAGAGCTTTAACCGGAAGGGATACCTTCGTTGCGGACATGCTCTTTGCTACCCTTGATACGAAAACATCCTCAAGGTTCTCCGAAGGAACGAAGATACTCTTTACTGACACGGTGGGATTTATAAGAAAACTCCCGCCCGAATTGATAGAGTCTTTCAAAGCAACCCTGGAGGAGGTTAAGGAAGCGGATGTTCTCTTAATAGTGGTGGATGTATCCGACGACGCTTGGATAGATCACGTTCATACGGTAAAGGAAGTTCTGAAGGACCTGAACGCTGAAAATAAACCGATAGTTTATGCGTTGAATAAGGTAGACAGAATAGTAGACTCCTTGGAGGATGCTAACCATCTACCTCACCCGGCTTTCTTGGAAGAACCCGCGGTCGTCGTGTCCGCGGTAAAGAGGTGGAATTTGGATAAACTTCTTCAAACCATAAAGGAGGTAGGTTATGAGCATAAGGCATCAGATGAGATCCCGCGTGGAGAAACTTTACAAACTTATGATAGAAACGGAAGGCTTTCCTAAGGAGGAGGAAGCTACCGTATACACAGTTTTGGCTCCGAAGGAAGGGGAATTTGATGAAGAAGACCTCGAGGTTTCCGAACACGAGCTCGACACTTCCGACCCTGAAAGCGTAAAGAAGTTCTTAGATAGGACTACACGAGAAGCCCTCGAAGGAGATGTAAAAAATCTTAGACTTTATTGCTACGTATTTGAAGGACCAGAAGGTCTCAAGATCGTCAGCGACGAAGAAGTAAACGAGGAAGTGGTTCTGAACTTCATCGAGAGAATGAGAGAAGAGGCCCTTTAAAGGGCCTCTTTTAGCACCTTATTATCTCCTTTGCGTATTTTTCTACCTCTACTACTGTGCTCTTTTCAACGAGTTCCTTCGCCTTTCTCGAAGATCCGTAGCGCTTTCTAAGACCTCTTCTGTATGCGTCGAAGAAATCCTCAAACGGTTCTTTCCCTAAGGTTCCTACCGCGTAAAACTTGCCGTCAGAAAACTCCAAGACGATTGTAAGGAGAGGGTTGGGGGCAGGTCCGTCTATGACCGTTCCTCCTTTTTTGGGATCAAAGATAGACATATGTGCACAGCACTGGATCACGTTGCCCCTTCCAACCACCTTAGAGGGTGTATCCGATGGGTAGTAGTTTATAAAGGAAAACTCAGGCGTTGGGTAGCTGAGCTGGTGCGGACATATGGAGCAGTAAGCGACCACACTCTTCTTTGGACCAACCCCCCCTTGCCAGTAGTAGGTAGTTCCGTCCGAAAGCTTTACCTGGGTTCCCTTTACTTCTTCTCCGAGGTCTATTAGCATACAGGGGGTGGATCGGTAAGGGTAAAAGAAAATGTATTCCTTACCGACCTTTAAATCTTCGGGCTTTAAGGGAGAACCATCTTCCTTTACAAGAAGAGCCTTTTTATATTTTTTGAAAGCCCCCTCCTGAGCCTGAACGAGTTTTGAAAAAAGGGAGGGGGAAGCGAGGGAAGCCGTGGCAACGGTAGAGCAGACTTTCAAAAACTCTCTCCTGTTCATGCTTTCCCCCATCAGCTAAACATATCTCTGTATAGGGCCTTTGCCCATTCGAAGGTTGCATGGGCGAGCCTTGCGGATCTTGTGTTCTCTACGTTGACTTTTTTCTTCACGGGAGCCTTTTTCTTTCTGTCTATCTCGTAGAGAACGTTTATAACTATTGCTTCTTTGGGCGATCCGTTTACCATCGAGTAGCAGGTGTTGGTAGGTGCCTTCACAGCCTCATAGGGATCTTTGCCCTTAAGGAGTGCGGTAAGGGCTTTTACTACCATGTTCTGGGTGTGGTTGTGGGCCATGTCCCCGCTCTTGGGGAAACCTTTAACCGAGGATGCGTCCCCTGCTACGAAGACGTGAGGGTCAAGCTTTGACTGAAGTGTTAGCTGATCTACATCGCACCAGCCGGTTTTGGGATTGACGAGCCCTGCTTTCCAAGCCAGATCGCCCGCCTGGTGGGGAGGGTTGAGGTTAGCGTCGTCGAACTTAAAGTCTCCCGCTGTAGTCTTTATAACCTTGTTGACGGGATCTACTTCCTTTACCTTTGCGTTGGGAACGTATTCAACGATATCCAAGTAAAGCTGTTCGTAAGCTTGACGGAATCCGGGACCTTTGGGTTTGATCTGATCTTTAGGATCGAGGATTATGAGTCTTCCCTTCACTCCGTTCTTCTTAAAGACGTGAGCTATCATCGCTGCTCTCTCGTAAGGTGCGGGAGGACACCTGTGGGGAGGAGGAGGAACCACTAAGACAAAGGTTCCCTCTTCAAAGTTGTCCACCTTTCTCTTGAGTGCTACGTGCTCAGATCCGGGTATGAACGCGGAGGGAAAGTGCGTGGCACAGATACGGGCCATATCTTTGTCTCCTTTGAACCAAGCGTCGTAGTTGTATCTTATACCCGGAGCAAGTATCAGGTAGTCGTAGTCCACGTATCCTTCTGTGGTGTAGACCCTCTTCTTGTCTCTGTCTATGTCCGTTACGGTAGCGTTTATGAAGGTATAACCGTATTTAGAAGCCGGTGTATGAAAGTCGTGCATAAGAAAGTCCATCTCTACGAGACCGCCGAGCCAGACGTTACTTATAGGGCAAGACATAAAGATCTTGCGTTTTTCTATTAGAACTACGTCGACCTTGTCCCCCATCTCCTTCTTTAGATGCTTAGCTGCGGTCATCCCCGCCCAGCCACCGCCGACTATCACCACCCTGTTCCCCTTGGAGGGCGGGAGCATCCTGCTCGCAGTAGTAGCTGCGCAGGCTGTAGAGGAAAGGTGCATAGTCCCTATCAGCGCACCCACACCGGCGAGTTTAAACACATCCCTTCTCGAAAAGTCCGCCATAGCCAACCTCCCTGAATTTTAATTTCCCAGCCAATATTTAGGCAAAAAACGTGCCAAAACTCAGATATTAGATTTTTAAGGCTTTTGAGGAACATACCCTAAAAAGGGAGTGTCATTGATTTCATATTAGTGTCAAAATTGGCACTAAAGCTTCTTGCACGAAGGTTATAACTTTAAATTGTTATGGACTTTTCCGTGTTCGATGAGTTTGAAGAAGAGGTGGTTGTTATAGATAAAAACTTTCGCATAATTTACGCCAACAAAAAGTATGCACAAGATATGGGCTACAGTGATCCTAAGGAGGTTATCGGGGACTTCTGCTACAGGGTTTCCCACCACAGAGAAGAACCCTGCGAAGGGGAGTGTCATCCGTGTCCTTTGAGAGAGATAGAAAAAACGGGAAGATCAGTCAACGTCGTCCACACCCATTACACCCACGACAACAAGGAGGTTCCCGTAGAGATCTGTGCATTCCCTATAGAAAATGGCCAGAAGATCGTTCAGATCATAAGGAACATAAGAAGTGACAAGGAGAAGTATTACCTTTTTAGCCTCTCTCAAAGATTGAGTTCTGTAGGTTTTTTAGCTCTCGGGGTTGCCCACCAGCTGAGCACACCTTTGAGCACCATAATGCTGTCCTTGGAAGACCTTCAAGAAAAGCTGGGAAATTCCGAAGAGATAGAAACCATCAAGAAAGCTGTCAGCACCTGTAAAGACTACGTAGACCGCCTCCTCCTCCTTGTAAAGAGAAGCTCCTCAAAGGACTTTGTAAACCCTTCGAACGCGGTAAGGGACATCGTCGAACTTCTCAAATTTTACGCAAAGGAAAGAAAGGTTTACATCGAAACCCAAATCCAGGATGTAGGTTATATAATCGCCAACGAAAGTGACCTGAGACACCTTATCTTGAACGTGGTTTTGAACGCGGTTCAAGTCTCACCCGAAAATGGAAAGGTTAAGGTGATATCTAAAAAGCAGGATGGTTTTTGGGTTCTGGAGGTTGCAGATAAAGGTCCCGGAATTCCTCAAGAGGAGCTTAGCAAAATCTTTATACCCTTCTATCAGGGTAAGAACAAAAAGGACGGAGCGGGACTCGGCCTTGCGATAGTCGATAGTATAGTCAAAGAATACAACGGGTCAATAGAGGTGGACAGCAGGGTCGGTGAGGGAACCACCTTCAGGATATTTATCCCTCTCCCTTAACTCTTTGAGCTTTCTGAAGACCGTTCGCCTGCTACATCCGAGGATCTGAGCTACTTTATCTACGTTCCTCAGTTTTCTGTAAAGGTATGCAACGTATCTTAGCTCTAATTCCTTCAGCGACGGCAGGTCTTCGAAGAATTTTTCCTCACATACGCTCTCTTCTTCGGGCAGGCATATATGCTGATCTACAAACTCCCCTTTGGAGAGAAGGCAAGCCCTTTCTATGACATTTTTCAGTTCCCGGACGTTTCCGGGCCAGCTGTATCTTCTTAGAAGGTCCAAGGTTTGAGGTTTTATCCTCTTTTTGAACCTGCTCAGAAAATACTCGGTCAGAAGGGGAATGTCTTCTTTCCTCTCCCTCAGGGGAGGGATTTCAACTTCTACCGAGTTTATCCTAAAGAGCAGATCGCTCCTGAACTCTCCTTTCTTTACCATATCCTTTAGGTTCCTGTTGGTAGCGGATACGATCCTAACGTCCACTTTTATCTCTTTTAGCCCGCCGACCCTTCTGAAGGTTTTCCTCTCTACAAACCTCAGTAGCTTCGCTTGAACGGGCATTGGGATCTCCCCTATCTCGTCCAAAAATAGGGTCCCGCCATCCGCAAGTTCAACGAGACCTACCTTCCGTGAGATCGCTCCCGTGTATGCTCCCTTTTCATGACCGAAGAGTTCACTTTCAAATAGATGATCCGGTATGGAAGCACAGTCTACGACTATAAAAGGTTTATCTTTTCTGGGTGATAGTTTATGGAGATACCTTGCAAGAACTTCCTTTCCGGTTCCCGTCTCACCCCTTATGAGCACGCTTATGTCCGTAGGAGCCACGTTTTTTATTAGAGAAAGAACCTGAGCGAACTTGGGGTTCTTAGTCTCTAAGAGAGCTTCCTCTTCCCTTTCGAAGAGGAAACTTTTCAACCTCTGGTTTTCTTCCTCAAGTCTTTTTTCTTTAAGGGCCTTTTTGAGACTGACTTCGAGTATGTCAAAACTGAAAGGTTTTTGGATAAAGTCCGTAGCTCCCGATTTCATAGCTTCGACCGCTGTGGAAATGTCACCGTATCCGGTGATTACTATGAACTTTGCACCCGTATTAGGAGCAAGATCCCTCAGAAGATCAAGACCGTTTCCGTCCGAAAGCTTTATGTCCAAGAGAACCACGTCGAAGTTTCCGTTTACGATCAGGTCTCTTGCCTTTTTCCCTTCCCCTGTCCTTTCTACGCGATATCCTCTCTGCTTTAACTTTTTCTCTATTAACTTGCTTAAACTCTCGTCGTCTTCAACGATCAGAACACTACCCATAGATGTCAATTTTGACATTCCCTACCTCCCCGTCAAGTTATGTGTATAACCTGCTAATATTAAACTGGAGGGTGGGAAGATGGAAAAAGAAATAGGAATAATCGGCCTCGGCAGAATGGGACTCGGCTTGGGGAGGAGACTCTTGAAAAAGGGATGGAACGTTTTTGGCTATGATCCCTCAGAAGAGGCAAGGAAAAGGGCACAGGAGTCCGGAATAGAGGTTTTTGAAGATCTGGAATTTCTATGCGGGAGTTTTTCCAATCAAAAACTCCTGTGGATAATGGTTCCCCACACCGCGGTTGGGGAGGTGATAGAGAAATTAAAGCCTCATCTTGTTGAGGGTGACATAGTCATAGACGGCGGAAATTCCTTTTACAAGGACTCTATGAAAAGGGCAGAGTTGCTAAAGAGTTTAGGTGTTCACTTTTTGGACGTTGGTGTCAGCGGAGGTATTTGGGGAGAGGAGCAGGGATACTGCCTCATGGTAGGCGGAGAGGAAGAGGTTTTCAAAAGAATAGAGCCTCTTTTTAAGGATCTCGCTTACGAGACTCAAGGATACGCTTACTTGGGGCCTTCGGGCGCTGGGCATTTCGTGAAGATGGTCCACAACGGTATAGAATACGGGATGATGGAGGCGATAGCGGAAGGATTCGAGCTGATGAGTGCATCGCCTTTTGGACTTGATCTGAGCGAAGTGGCAAGGGTATTTACCATGGGAAGCGTAATAAGATCGTGGCTTATAGATCTCACTTACAAAGCGTTGAAGGACTTTAGAAACTTAGAGGGCTTGGAGCCCTATGTGGAAGATTCGGGAGAGGGTAGGTGGACTGTGCAAACCGCGGTAGAACTTGGCGTTCCCCTTTGGGTTATAGGAGATTCTCTCTTCGTGCGGTTCAGATCAAGACAGAATAACTCCTTCAGAGACAGACTTTTAGCTGCACTTCGCTACGAATTCGGCGGTCACAGGGTAAAGAAAAAAGATGAATAAGAAAGTAGCTTTCTTTATCTTCGGGGGGACCGGGGACTTAGCCCGTAGGAAACTCTACCCCGTTTTGGAGAAACTCTACAAGGAAGGGTTCTTGAAAAACCTCGTCAGCGTATACGCTCTTAGCAGGGATGAAGGAAAGCTCGAAGAAGCCCTCTCTTCTATGGATCCAGAATTCGCTCGCCTGATAAAGTTCTATCCCTTCGACGTTACGAAGAAGGAGGATTACAAAATAGTAGATGAGGAGGTCAAAAAGCTCGGAGGGACGGAGATAATACTTTACCTCGCACTACCTCCTCACCTCTTTGAGCATGCCATTGTAAACGCGGGAGCGGTTTTAAGGAGGCACCCTAATCCGAGGAAGATAGTCATAGAAAAGCCCTTTGGCTTTGATTTGGAATCCGCAAAGAGGTTGAACTTTCAGCTCAAGCGCTATTTCACTGAAAGCGAAATCTATAGAATAGACCACTTTTTAGGTAAGGTTCCCATACAAAACATCCTCTCGGTTCGCTTTTCCAACTATATTTTCGAAGGCATATGGAACAAGAACTTCATAGACAACATTCAAATATCCGCTACAGAAACCCTGGGTCTCGAAGGTAGGGGGTCCTACTACGACAGGGTAGGTGCTCTCAGAGACATGGTCCAAAATCATCTCCTTCAGATCCTGTGTTTTCTCGCTATGGATCCTCCCGCTGTCATGTCCGCGGAGAGGATAAGGGACGAGAAGGTAAAGATCCTCGCGTCTATAAGGAGGTTCTCCGAAGAAGAGGTAGATAAATTCGCGGTAAGGGGGCAATACAGCGATTACATATACGAACTCGGAAGAGACTCAAATACGGAGACCTTTGCGGTTTTAAAACTCTATATTGAAAACTTCCGCTGGGAAGGTGTCCCCTTTTATCTGAGAACTGGGAAAAAACTAAAAGAGAAAAAGACCCAAGCGGTTATAGTTTTTAAAGAGATCCCGGGAAATTTTGGGAAACTCCTTGGATGCGTCCCCGAACCCAATAAGCTTATCTTTGAGATCGCTCCTTCCACAAGGGTAGTTTTCCGCTTTCAGATGATGCCTCCCACGGGACTATTGGCCTGCACGGTGGAAAGTTCTATGGAAGTTGATCTCGCACGGCACTTCGGGACGGAACCGCCGGAGGCTTATGAGACACTTCTCAAAGACATCGTCGAGGGTGATCAAACCCTCTTTATCAGGGAGGACGAATCGGAACTCGCTTGGGAAATAGTCCAACCCGTTATCAACCGCTGGAAAGATGACCCAGAAGTTCCCTTATATAAGCCCGGAACTTGGGGTCCAAAAGAAGCAAACGAGTTTATAGAGAGAGACGGAAGGAGGTGGGTCCTCCTTTGATAAAGGCTTTTGCCCTCCACAAGAGCTTCAAAGGGAGGAAGGTCCTCAAAGGTGTATCCTTAGAGGTAAACAAAGGCGAGATAGTAGGACTTTTGGGGCCCAACGGTGCGGGGAAGACAACGCTTTTTAACTGCCTGATAGGCTTCGTTTATCCCGATTCGGGAAAGGTGGAGATCGACGAAAAAGATGTTACCTTTATTCCTCCTTATGAAAGGGCCAAACTCGGGGTGGCTTTTTTACCTCAAGAGCATACGCTTTTTGAAGATCTAACCGTCCTTGAAAACCTTGTAGCTTTCTTGGAATTTTTCAGCTCATCGAAGGAAGAAGCTCTGGTGAGAGCGGAATCTCTCCTTGAGGACTTTGGATTGTTGAAATTAAAAGATCAAAAAGCTTACACCCTATCGGGAGGCCAAAAGAGGAGGCTTGAAATAGCGAGATCCCTCATACCCAAACCCTCTTACTTATTTTTGGACGAACCTTTTGCAGGTCTCGATCCCATCATCGTTTCTGATATAAGGTCGATGATAGAAGATTTGAAGCTCCAAGGCTTAGGAGTTCTAATAACAGACCACAACGTTAGAGAAACCATAAGAATGGTGGATAGGGTATACATAATCTCAGAAGGGCAGGTTATAGCTCAGGGGGATCCGAAAGAGGTAATAGAGAACGAAAAGGTAAGGACAACTTACTTGGGGAAAGACTTTACAATCTGAACTCTTTAAAAAGCTTTCTAAAGTAAAAGCCTTGACCGAACCTTATCTCCATACTCTTTACCACCTTAAGATCGCTCTCGTTTTCTATATACTCCGCCACTATGGGCATAGAAAACTTACTCGCCATCGCTCTTATACCTTCAAGGATCGCCCTGTTGTAGGGATCTTTGCTGACATTTTTGACCAGTAAACCGTCTACCTTGATCATGTCCAAATA
>WFYK01000014.1 GCA_015490105.1 Aquificaceae bacterium
CTGAAAAAAACGACAACAAGTTTCTTAACCTCATAAAGGACGCTAAGGTAATGGGCTTTCAAATATTGCCCCCCGATATAAACAAGAGTGACGTGGGCTTTAAAATAGAAGGCCGGAAGAAGATAAGGTTCGGCATAGGTAGGATAAAAGGTGTAGGAGAAGATACGGCAAGACTCATCGTCCAAGCCAGAGAAAAAAGGCCTTTCAAAGATCTGAGTGATTTTGCCAGTAGGGTGGACAGCAGGAAGGTAAACAAAAAGGTATTAGAAGCTCTCGTGAAGGCAGGAGCTTTCGACTTCACAGGCCAAGAGAGACATCAGCTCCTTTCCCGAATAGCATCTTCTAACGGCAAGGCCTTTTCCTTGGCTCAAAACTCTCTCTTCGGATCTCAAAACGAAACAGTCTCTGAAGAGATCCAAGTTCAGGACCCGTTAGCTATGGAAAAGGAAGTCATAGGTTTTTACATCTCCGGTCATCCGATGGACAAGTTCTGGGATCTTATAAAAGATAGATTCACGCCTATAGAGGAGTTGGAAGACCTCTCTCCCGGATCGGAGGTGACCATCGCTGGCGTCGTTGCCTCCCTTCAGCGCAAGAAAACGAAGACAGGGTCCTACATGGCGATCTTCAACATCATAGATAAGACCGGCATCATCGAGTGTGTAATGTTCCCCGACGCTTACGAAGATTTCTCGGATAAGGTCTCGGAAGATAAGATCGTTCTGGTAAAGGGAGCGTTGGAAGAGGATACCGAAACTGAAAGCCTAAAGTTAAGGGTAAGAGAAGTCCTCCTGCCTGAGGATGTTGCGAAGGAAAACGCACGGATTTATTTAGAAATACCGCGTGAAAAGGCACTAAACGGACTTTTAGAAGATCTCAAAGCTTTCTTAGAAGAGGAGAGCACCCCAGAAGGTGTAGACATAATTTTGCTAATAAGGGATAAAAATCTCAGGGCGGAACTTCTCCTACCACCTGCTTACAGGCTCGAGCCTTCCAACGGTTCTCTCGAAAAATTAAAAAGAAGGATACCCGATGTGAAAATTCACGTGCGCTGATGCAAAGAACTTGCTAAGTTTATAATTATGAAAAAGCAACTTTCAAAAGAGGAGGGTGGACTATGAAGAAGCTGTTAGCCTTTTCTTTGGCAGGCCTTATTTTAGCTTCTCCTATAGCTTGCGGTAAGAAAGAGAAGGTTGCTACCGGTTTTGAAGAAGATCCCTGTTTTAAAGGTGCACCTGATTGGGTTTTAAACCCTCAGGTTGAAGGGTCTACCCTTGCAGCTGTCGGTTCCGCAAAGATAGGAAAGGCGGGCTTTCAGTTTGCCAGAACAGAAGCTCTTCAAAACGCTCGTGATGAACTCGCGAGGATGATAGAGGTAAGAGTGAAAAATATGGTCAAAAACTTCATGCAGGTTACCGGAATCGGAGACTCCGAAACTGTAGATAGGGTTTCGGTTCAAGTTTCAAAGCAGGTTGCCTATCAAACCATAAGGGGATCAAGGCAGGTTTCTATGTGGAGATCCCCGTGCGGAGAACTCTTTGTTTTGGTAGGAGTTGATCCCGAAATGGTCAAGCAGTTTATAAAGTCTCAGGTTGAAACGAGCCTAAGAAACGAAAGAGCTCTATGGCAGATGTATCAAGCTAAGAAAGGCTTCGAGGAGCTGGAGAAAGAGATAGAGAAAGAGTTCAAGTCCGCAAGGTAAGGAAATGAAAAGTCTGGCCTTCTTCGTTGGCCTGCTCCTTTCGGGGGCGGGTCTTTTGGTTTCTTGTTCCAAGGGTGGCGGGGAGCCCGAATGGCTTTACAGCTTTAAAGCTCCTAAAGGAAAGGTTTGTGGTGTAGGAACTGCGGGTATTCACATGAAGGGACCCTCTTACCAGAGAGCCACCGCGATAGCGAGAGCAATAGAAGAGATAGCAAGACAAAAGGGAGTCACTGTAAATACCTCCGCGGAATACTTTATGCAGGGATCTTCTGCGGGAGGTGCGGTCTCCGCCCTTAGGGTTTACAGCGTGCAAACGACGGAGGGAGAAACGGTAAGGGCAAAAGTTGTAGAGACTTACTATGACAAAGAGAAAAAACTCTTTCACGTTTTGATGTGTGAGGAGTGAAAAGTTATGAGGGTGGGGGTATTGATCCTGTGTCTTAGTCTGAGCGTAGCTTTCTCTGAAAGCTTTGAGGAGTTTAAAAGAAGCGAGTTTGAAGGATTTAAGTCCGAAGAAAAAGCCTTTGAAGTATACAAAAGGAGTGTTGAAAAAGAGTTTGAAGAGTTCAAAAGGATAGTAAGGGAAGAGTTTGAAGCTTATAAGAGGGAAGTGATAAAACATTGGGGTTTCTTTGAAGGCACCGATAGGAAGAAAATAGTGGATTATTCTCAGGATTGGAGAGTTAAAAGGGTTGTAGATTTTGATAAGGGAGAAATAAGGATAGAGGCTGTGGGCAAAGACGTTTCTTGGGATGAACTATATAAGGAGTTTGAAAAGCTCTCTAAAGCTACTGTGAGGGAGTTTTACGAAAGGGATAGACTTGCCAAAAGAGTTGAGAAAAAGGTTTCTAAAATGAGAAACGTGGTTCGTTCAAAGGACATACCTAAGGACCCCGTAGTAGCCCCACTGATTGTGGGAAAGGATCGTTACACTGAAGGTCAACTAAAGGATGCGGTAAAGAGATTACTCTCTGGCGCGGACAGATACGAAAAGAGTGCCCGTGGGAAAAATATAAAAGGTATCCGCATAAAGCTTCCGCCTAAGAACCTCCTCGTGAAAGCAAAGAAGTATAAGCCCGTGGTGGTTAGGGAATCGAGAAGGTGGAAGGTGGATCACCCTCTAGTGTTCGCGGTAATACACACAGAGAGCTCCTTTAATCCCCTTGCTACATCCCCGGTTCCCGCCTACGGGCTTATGCAGATAGTTCCAACTACCGCAGGTAAAGATGCTTCAAAGGTCCTTTTTGGAAAGCCCAAGATTCTATCACCTTCTTTCCTATACAATCCCGAGAACAACATAAAAGTGGGCACTGTCTACATACATCTTCTCTACTACAGGTATTTCAAGGATGTAAAGAACCCCCTAAGCAGACTCTACTGCACCATCGCAGCCTATAACACGGGGCCGGGAAACGTAGCCTACGCCTTTACGGGAACCCGAAACTTAAAGCGAGCTATACGGGTTATAAACTCTATGAGCCCTCAGGAGGTATACGATACACTCATGAGAAACCTACCTTACGATGAGACCAAAGATTATCTCAAGAAGGTGACCGCCCGCGTAACACTCTACGAAAACATCTAATAAACAAAGCCTATGGAAAGGTAGAGTTTATATCCTTGATCCAAGTCTCCAAAGTTCTCAAAGGATCTCGCCACGTCAAACCTCAAAAAACCTGCGGGTGTATCTATCCCCGCACTGAATCCTAAGTCTCCCTTAGGTGGGTTGAAAAGATCCCTCGTTTTGTCCGATACGTTGCCCAGGTGCCAAAATAAACCGACCCAGAGGGGTCCTTTTATCTCCTTGAAAGATTCCATACCTATTAGAAACATACGCTTTCCACCTTCTGGAGAACCAATCTCTTCAAAAGAGTATCCTTTAATGTCTTTTAACCCTCCCAAGAAAAACCTTTCGAACACGGGAGCGTTACCACCCACCGTTCCCGCGGACAGCCTAAATCCAGTAAGAAAGCCTATGAAGGTTTCCCTCAAGATAAAAAGGTTCAGTTCTGTTTTAGTGTAAATGCTCCCCGAGGCTTCGCCTACTGTTAAACGCAAGCTCAGGTGATCTATACGCTTAGGGTTGAGGAGATCGTCCTTTTTGTCATAGGATCCAAAGAGTCCTACCCTCCTTAAAGGGTACGTTCCTCTCCCGTAGCCGTTAACCTTGTTCTTGGTATCAGAAAAAAAGGGGCTTATAGATAACCACCTTGTTGGCCTGTAGCCGAAGGTTATGAAGTATCCTTCACTCAGTAGGTCAAAACTTCTGTGGAACTCTATTCTCCTAAAAGCGGATATTTCTCCAAAGTAGCGTCTTGAGAAGAGGAACTTATCCGAGAGGGATATTGAGTAAGTCTCATATAGCTCACTTTTAGAAGCCTTAAGTTTAAGTGCTAAACCCACGCCAAACAGGTTTCTTAAAGTGAGAGAACCTTCCGCTTTGAACTTTTCTTCAGTGTTGTATCCCAAACCGATTCCCAAAATGCCCCTTTTAGCTTCACGAACCTCAATGAGGCGGTGTATGGTTTTGCTTTCTTCGTCTTTGAAATACTCTATTCGAACACCCTTAAAGTTTCCGCTTTGAATTAAGTTCCACAAACTTTCCTCTTCCGCACTTTTGGAAAAGTATTTTTCTTTAACAACTGTGTAATCTATTTCCCTCCAGTGAGTTTTTTGATTACCGTAGATAAAATTTCTTCCATACTTGTATCTTGGCCCCTTTTTGAATTTAAATGTGTAATCTATCCAGAGAATATCCTTTTCTTCTTGGGTGTTTATTTTTAGGTCGAAGTCCCAATCAAGATATCCTTGATCTTCCATAATGTTCCCAACTTCATGGAGAAGCCTGTCTATAAGATCTCCTTTTAAAACGGTAGGAAGCAGGGGTTTGTATTTTTTAAAGAGCGCATCTACGCTTGGATCATCTCCTTCGTAGTTCAAGCTTCTCAAGAAGACCTTTTTGCCCGGTTCTACTATAAAGAGGAGGCTAACCTCTTTTTTCTGTAAATCTTTATCTTCTAAAATCCTGACTGATGCGTTTATGTATCCCCTTTTCCTGAAACGTTGCAGGATGTCTCTTTTTAGTTTATCTACAGCCTCCTTTTCGTAGTATTCGGGGAAATTTTTAACTTTTACCCCTAAAATCCTTACCTTGTATCTTGGACCCTCGCTTATTTTAAAGACTATGACACCCTCACTGTAGGAATAGTTCACTTGAACTTCAAAGAAACCAGCATTTTTATAAGCTTCTTCGATCGCTTCCCTTACACTTTCTAAGGAAAAGAGGTCTATACTCTTTAGGTTTTCAAAGACTAATTTTCTGAGGAAATTTTCATTGAAAAAGCTGTTCCCTTCAAATTTTAAACTATACCTGTTTCTAAGATTCACTTGGTAAATGGGTTCCGCAATATGCGCTTCTCCGGAAATAGCTTTAAAGATGTATCTCGGATATCGGGTTAAATTCTTAACACCTTCTGTTAAAGACCCTAAGAACCCAAACGCACTTTCGGGAAACAACGGTTGCCAATAGGGTTTGGAAATCTTCAACTTACCGTAACCTTTGTAAGCAACACTCGCTTCGAGAAAACCTTTAGCTTTCAAGAACTCTTCTATCTCACTCCTGAATTTTTGTGCCAAGGCCTCGCGAAAGGGTGTTCCCACGGGAAAGCTTACTTCTCTTAGCTTTACGTTTATTCGAGGCGGACCTAAAAAGTATAAGGGTCCTTCCTGAATAATTA
>WFYK01000015.1 GCA_015490105.1 Aquificaceae bacterium
GTTCTCAAGGAGATTGCTCGGATAATCCGAGGGAATTTCAGGAGCGGTGACGTGGTGGGAAGGATAGGCGGGGATGAATTTATCGTTATCGTTTACAACTGCAACGAGGAAGCACTGATCAGGAGGCTGGAAAGGGTAAAGAGGACAATAGAGCAACTCTTTAAAAAGTATGGCCTTTCTTTGAGCTACGGGATCGTTTCTATTCCGAAAGAAGGAACAGAGGTTAACATAGTTCTCAAGCTTGCGGACGATCGGATGTATGAGATGAAAAGATCAAAGCGCGGTTAGAGATCTATCTCGAGGAGTTTTTCCCTCGAAGTCTCTCCTTTCAAAATCCTGATGGCACTCTTTCTGACTTTAAAGTGCTCGGAAAGAAGATCTATTAGCCTCTCGTTGGCTTTTCCTTTCTCCGGCGGAGCACTTACTCTTACCTCTAAAAGATCCCTTCCCAAGCTTCTTACCCCTTCCTTCTTTGCACCGGGTTTTACTTTGACGCGGATCTTCATCAGGCAACCGCAAATTCTTTCCTGAGGAACCTCTCCCACGTTAGGGGCATCTTCTCAAGCTCCTCGAGGGCTATTCTTTTCACAGGGTCCTCTACAGACTTTAGAGGTTTGGAGGTCCTCACCTTCACGTCGCAAACCTGCGGTTCGTTTATGGGTTTTCCGATCTGAGATACCATGTAGCAGTAAGCTTCTTGAACTTCTTCTACCTCTTCAACGACCCTGCGGGCGATCACGTTGGCTACCGCGTTGTAGATCTTGCCTATGTGGGAAACGGGGTTCTTCCCCGCAGCAGCTTCCAAGCTCATGGGCCTGTAGGGGGTTATCAATCCGTTTACCCTGTTTCCCCTTCCCACCTGCCCGTCGTCTCCCTGCTCCGCGGAGGTTCCCGTAACGGTTATGTAAACCGATCCGCTATTTGGATCGTCCGCGGTGTTTATGAAAACCTCTACGTCCCTTCCTACGATACCCTCCACGTGGCTTTTTACTTTCGTCTTTATCTCTTCCTTCTTAGCAACGTAATCTTCCAAGGACTTTACGAACCTGCTCACGAAAGCGCAAGCCACGGTTATCCTTATCTTCTCCCCTATCCTCACACCCATGACCTTTACGTCCTCTCCCACTTCAGGGTGCTGTTCTTTCAGGGAAGGGGAGTTTAGAAATCTCTCCGCCTCGAAAACGGTTTTCTCAAGGTCATCGAGCGGAGCAAACCCGACCCCGAAGGAGGTATCGTTAGCCAAGGGAACTTCTCCTTTGCTTTGAAACCTCATGAAAAGATCTACCAAGTCCTTACTTCCGGGCCTTATCTTAGGCCTTATTATCACGTGCCTGTCGGGATCAAGGAAGCGTATGTTTTCCTTTATCCAGTTCCGTGAAACCTCTATGGCTATCTCCTCAACGGGCAAGGGCTTTCCGTCCTTCTCGTTTATAGCTCTTCCCACTATGTAAATCTCTATAGGTGATATAACCTCTCCGCCTCCGAAGACGGGGTTTGCCACCCCTCCTACCAAAAGGGCCTTGTCCACGTTATGGTGCATTATGGCTCCGAACTCCTCTATGTAAAGCTTGGAGAGGGCAACCGAGAGTTCTTCCGCTAAGGAGTCGCAGATCGTGTCAGGGTGACCTATCCCTTTCCGTTCTACTATCTCCGCGGTCTGAAGGTAAACGGGATCAAATGTCAAAGGAGTTACAACCACCTGAGCCATGGTCTAACTATTCTACCTCAACCACCACCACCGCAAGGTCTTCTTTTAGGTTCATCCCCCTGTAAGTGTCCACTATGCTTTCCGCAACCTTTTGGGGATCTCCCACAAGCAGGTCTTTTAAATTTACCTTAGAGAGGAGTTTTTCAAGTCCGTCGGACCCTATTAAAAACATGTCTCCCTTGAAAGCTTTATCTTTTAAGGTGTGAACTTTAAGATCCCACTCTATACCGAGGGCCTTTACCGTTTTCCTTCCGTTTTTTATAAGAACCTGATCCTCACTGATCATCTCTACCTTATTTCCCCTTTTCAGAAATACCTTCGAATCCCCCACGTGACCCAATAGAAACTCCCCTTCCCAGAAGGAGATCAAACTCAGCGTAGTTCCCGCTACCTCTACGTCTCCCAGGCGAGCAACCTCTTCGATGATCTTCCTGTTCAACGTTCTGAAAAAATCCTCTATTTCGGAGATGCTCTTGAAGGGCCTCGACCTTTCTATTTCCGAAACCGCGGTCTGAGCAGCGAGTATACCTCCTTTACCACCACCCATACCGTCCGCAACCGCGAAGGTATCTTCCGAAACGAATATCCTGTCCGCGAAGGTCCTCTCGTCCAAAAAGAAAGTCCCAAAGGCATACCTCAAATGAGACCCTCCGAAAGAAGGTAATCTTTAAGCTCAACCGCGGTTCTAAAGCGCTTCTTGTAGTCCTTTTCGAGCATCTTCCTTAGGAGTTTTTCCACCTTGGGGGAAAGCCCTTCCGGCGGGTCGTAGAGACCCTCTTTGTTTAGCTGAAGTTTCTCTTTTTTGTCCTCCCTGTGAAAAGGATCCCTTTGAAAGAGGGTAAAGTAAAAAAGACATCCTAAAGAAAAAATATCACTACTTCTGTGGATCTCTCCTCTGAAAACCTCCGGAGCTATGTAACCTACAGTTCCCTTCACGTCAATGACCGAAACGGATCCCCTTATCTTCAGAAGGCCGAAGTCTCCCAGTTTCCAAACGATCGAGTTGAGAACCCTTTTCCCGAAGATGTTTTCCGGTTTTATATCGCTGTGGATGTAACCCCTGCTGTGAAGGTAAGCAAGACCGTTGGTTATGTTCCAAAGGACCCTGAGTGCCTCTTCCTCAGAAAGTCCCCCTTTTGAAAGGACGTAATCCTTTAAATCCCCGACGTCCATAAGCTCGTAAAGGAGGTATAGCTCCTTCTTGTCCTTTTTGTAGAGGTAGCTCTGCAAGGATATGATGTTGGGATGGTTAAAGAGGATGAGGGTTTGGGCCTCTTTCCAGAGCTGTTCCACGCTGTAAGGGTTTGAAGCGATCTTGAGGGCTAATATCTTTCCCTTGTAGCGACCCTCTATGCACTTTACCTTGTAAACTACGCCGAACTCACCCCTCCCTATTATGTCCAGAACCTCGTAGTATCCGAGAACCTTATCACCCGGCTTTAAGGTCACAGATGGGACTCGATCATCTGACGGAGAGAGTCTTTAGGTTGGACACCTATGCGGGTATCCACCACCTCTCCGTTTTTAAAGAGGATAACCGTCGGGATCGCCCTTATGCCGTATTGCATAGCAACGTTGGGATTTTCGTCAGTGTTGAGTTTCCCGACCTTTATCCTTCCCTCATACTCCTGAGCCAGCTCCTCTATTATGGGGGCTATGATCCTGCAAGGTCCGCACCAAGGGGCCCAGAAGTCCACCAAAACGGGAACATCGGAATTTATAACCTCTTCGTTCCAGTTGCTTTCGGTCAAGGTTATAACACCCATCAGACCTCCTCCTTTATGAGCATATCGTAAAGTTTAAGAACCCTCTCGTCCTTTATGTAGTAGCAGATTATGGACCCCTCCCTTTTGCACCCGACTATACCCCTACTCCTTAAAATCGAAAGATGCTGGGAAACGCTGGGCTGAGACATTCCGAGCTGTTCACCGAGGTTCTTAACACACTGACGACCTTCGATGAGAATTGAAACTATCTTTAGCCTGACAGGATGTGAAAGAGCTTTAAAAAACTCCGCAAGCTCCTCAAGTTTTTCCTCTTTCGCCAGCGCAGGATCCATACCCCGAACCTCTGATGGGAAATTTTAACATATTTAGAATATAAGCAACTAAAAATAAAAAAGCCCCGCACTGGGCGGGGCCAAGCTAAAGGGAGGATTTAAGGTCTTAGAAGCTATACCA
>WFYK01000016.1 GCA_015490105.1 Aquificaceae bacterium
CCAGGGAGCCCAGATAGCTTTTCTGAACTTTTCAAGGTCATCGGGCTCAAAGCCCAGATCTTCGAGTTTTACGCTCAGATATTTCTCCGCCTCCTGTATTCTCATAACCACCTTTTCTCCGTGAACCACGGGGAGTGTAGATACCCTGAGGTCTATTTTCTTTCCCTTTTTTAGATTCATACGTATCCTTCCGTCTTGGGGCTTCCTTCTCTCCGCTATGTCCAAGTTGGCCATTATCTTGTATCTGGCAACGAGGTTCTCCTTCAATCTTGCGGGTAAGCGGTGGTATATCTTCAACACCCCGTCAACCCTGTATCTGACAAGGACCTCTTTCTCTTGAGGTTCTATATGGATATCGGAAGCTCCGAGTTTTACCGCTTCTATTATTAGGCCTTTGGAAAGCCTTACTATGGGTGCAGCTTCCGCTTCATCTTCGACGATATCGAGGGGAGTTTCTTGCTCAGTTTCTACCTCGACCTCATCCGCTTCCGCAAGTTCGTCAAGCTCTTCGAGTATCTCCTCAACTTCTGGGTAGAGCTTGTTTATGAGCTTTTCTATGTATGAGGGAGAGGCAAAGTAAGGAATGATGGTAGCTTTTGTTCTGAACCTTATGTCGTTTATCAGTGATTGATTTAGGGGATTTGCCATAAGGAGGTGGAGCTTGCCGTTCTCGTATTTTACGGGAACAACCTTGTTCTGTCTTAGGTAATCTTGAGGGAATTTGCTGAGGATATGTCTCGGAACTTCTACGTTTTCCTCGGATTCGTTCCAAACCCTCTGGGGCAAGATCTCTTTGAAGAACTTTACTACATCCTCTTCGCGGATGTAACCCTTCTCCATCAAGTGAAGGAGGACGTCCCCGTTCTTTAACTTTTTCGTTTCCTCTATGAGCTTGGCCTGATCCTTCGGACTTACTATCCCAGCTCTCACAAGGAGGTTTATGACCTTTTCACTCTCCATAACTCTCCTCTGGAGAGGGAAAATCGCCCCTTTCTACATCCATTTTAAATCTTTCCAAAGCTTCCCTAAAGATCTTCGCCCCTTGAACGTATCTTCTGACGAACTTGGGCTTTACCTCCTCGTAGAGACCCACAAGGTCGTGAAAAACCAAAACTTGGCCATCACAATACTTCCCCGCACCTATGCCCACCGTTATGGATCTCGAGGATTCTGTAAGATCCTTAGCGACTCCTGTAGGAACGCTCTCCAAAACTACCATAAAAGCTCCCGCATCCTCCAAAGCCTTAAAGTCTTTCATAATCTTTTCCTTCTCCTCTTTGCTCTTTCCCATCACCTTCGGTCCGCCGAAAAGGTGAACACTTTGGGGTTTAAAGCCCAGATGTCCGACCACGGGGATTCCTATTTCGGTCAGCCTTGCTACGAGCGGTGCTATTTCCTCTCCCCCTTCGAGTTTCACCGCTTGGGCTCCCGTCTCCTTCATAACCCTACCGCAGTTTTCCAAGGCTTTCTCTAAGGAAACCTGATAGCTCATAAAGGGCATGTCTACTATCATGAACAGGTCAGGAGCACCCCTTCTGACAGCTTTTGCGTGGTAGATCATCTCATCTAAGGTAACGGGCAGTGTCGTTTCGAGTCCTTGGAAGACCATTCCCAGGGAATCCCCTACCAAAACACAGTCTATGCCTGCCTCCTGACAGAGTTTTGCACTTATGTAGTCGTAGGTGGAAACCATCGTTATCTTCCTGCCCTCTTTTTTCTTTTTAAGGAGAGTTCTTAGGGTCACCCCCATAACTTACACGTTAAACCTAAAGTAGATAATGTCACCGTCCTGAACCTCGTAGTCCTTTCCCTCTAACCTCACGAGGCCCATTTCCTTAGCTTTGGAAAGGGACCCGGCTTTTATGTAATCTTCGTAGGATATTACCTCCGCACAGATAAAACCTCTTTCGAAGTCGGAATGAATTTTCCCTCCCGCTTGAGGAGCTTTAGTCCCTCTCTTTACGGTCCAAGCTCTGGTTTCTTTCTCACCCGCGGTGAAGAAGGTGATCAGATCCAGAAGTTTATATCCTTCCCTTATGACCTTGTGGAGGCTCGGTTCCGAAAGGCCGTAAGCTTTGAGTAGCTCTGCTCTATCCTCTTCTCCGATCTGGGCAAGCTGAGCTTCGATCTCCGCACACAGGACTACCACAGGAGACCCTTCCTCTTTTGCCATTTCTTTTACCCTTTGAACGTGAGGGTTGTCCTTAGCGTCAGGAAGATCTTCCTCTCCTACGTTGGCTATATACATGATGGGCTTTACCGTAAGTAGAAATAAAACCTTCTTAGCGTAGTCGATCGTCTCAGAGGGAAGGTCTTTAGCGTGCTTTCTTAAAGGTTCTAACGAATCAAGGATTTCCTTTATCTTCGTTAGGTGCTGAATCTCCTCTTTGGCTTTTTTATCACCTCCCTTGGCGGATTTGGAGACCTTTTCGAGTCTCTTGTCCACCGTTTCGAGGTCTTTAGCTATAAGTTCTAAATCTACTATCTGGGCATCCCTTACGGGATCCACACTCCCCTCCACGTGAACCACGTTGGGATCTTCGAAGCACCTTAGCACCATAGCTATCGCATCTACTTCCCTTATGTGAGCTAAAAACTGATTCCCCAGACCTTCACCCTTACTCGCACCTTTCACGAGACCCGCGATGTCTACGAACTCTATGTAGGTAGGCGTTATCTTGGCGGACCTTTCCCTCTTGGCTATCTCTTTTAGTCTCGGATCGGGAACCTCTACAACGCCCACGTTGGGATCTATGGTGCAGAAAGGATAGTTGGCGGATTGAGCTTTGGAACTTTGAGTGAGGGCGTTGAATAAGGTAGACTTTCCCACGTTGGGGAGACCTACGATGCCTAAGTTAAAACCCATGGAAGATTCTATGATAACCCGTAGAAGGGTAGGCGTGTTATTACTTTACCGGTAATTTTTCTGAGGGCGTTGGCCACCGCGGGTGCTATGGGCGGGACCCCGGGTTCTCCTATACCTCCCATTGATCCCTCTGATCTGACGATGTGAACCTCTATCTGAGGGCATTCGTCGATAGTGAGGAGTCTGTAGCTGTCGAAGTTTGTATTTGCAGGGCCTCCGTTTTTGAAAGCCACACCTTCGTAAAGGAAAGCACTCAGCCCCATAATTATCCCGCTCTCCATCTGTTGGACGACCAAGTCCGGGTTTACCACAAGCGGGCCCAGATCTACCGCACACACCACCCTGTGAACCTTTACCTTCCCGTCAGAGTAGGAAACCTCCGCAACCTGAGCTACATGGGTTCCGAAGGAGAAGTGGTAAGCGATACCGAGGGCTTGTCCTTCTTTCGGACCTTCGTGCCAACGGGCCTTCTCTGCCGCAGTTTCGACCACTCCGTATGCCCTCGGATGAAACTCAAGGAGCTTAAGACGAACCTCTACAGGGTCCGCACCCGCAAGGCTTATCAGGTGGTCGAGGAAAGTTTCCATAAGGTATGCGTTGTGGGAGTGTCCCACAGAACGCCAGAACCAAACTGGTATAGGCAAAGGAGACTTTACAAATTCAACCCTGAAGTTGGGGATCTCGTAAAGGCTGTTGGCAACACCCGCCACCGCTGCGGAGTCCACACCGCGGGATCTTCGTCCCGCCCACTCGAATACCGCAGGGACCGCTATCTTGAAGTAAAGTGCCTCTGGAACACCCTCCGAGTTTACCGATCCCTCCATACGAACCGCACACATGGGTCTGAACCAACCTTCTTTGAAGTCTTCCTCCCTCGTGTAGAAGAACCTTACCGATCTTCCGAGCCTTTTGGCAACCTTCGCGACCTTTTCTATAACTTCGTTGTTTGACTTCCTCCCGAATCCTCCCCCCAAGTAGGTGGTGATCACTTCCACCTTGTTTACGGGAATACCCAAAGCTTTTGCTACCCTCGCCCGCAGTATGGTCTGACTTTGCGTGGGAGCATAAACGGTAGCCTTATCTCCCTTTAGTTCTATCCCGCAACTTATCGGTTCCATACAAGCGTGGTAGAGATATGGGAGGATGTATGTCTCTGAAGCTTTGAGCTCGGCTTTGGATATTACCTTTTTCGCGTTTCCGTCGTCCCTGGCAACGAGGGGTCTCTTCTCAAGGAGCTTCAAATAATAGTCTTCAAGCCTTCGGGTATCGAAATCTTCAAGGGGACCTTTACTCCAGCGGATCTTGAGCTTCTCCTTCGCGGTTAGGAGGGAGTGGGGATCTTCCCCGCAAACCGCAACAGATCCTTCAACAACGAAGGCATCTACAAAACCCTTTACTTTTTTAGCTTCCGAAGTATCCAAAGAGATCGGTTTTGAACCGAAACCCGGCGGATTTATCAAAGTAACAAAGACTGCGTTCTCTACGGGTGCGTCTACGCCGAAGATCGCTTTGCCCTCAACTTTGTCTTCCAAATCGAGCCTGCTGAGGGATTTCCCTATGTGGGTAAACTCTTCCGGAGACTTTAGAGTGTAATCTTTAGGCATTGGAAGTTCCATAGCTTCTTGAGAGAGTTCTCCGCAGGCAAAAGACTCTCCCGTCTTTAGGTTCACTACGTAGCCGTCTCTGACAACTATGCTATCTTTGGAAACACCCCATCGCTTGGAAGCTGCTTCACGCAGAAGCTCCCTCATTACCGCTCCCGCGGATCTGAGGATGTCGAACATGTTCCTTATACTCGTGCTACCTCCCGTGAGTTGAAGCCCTATGTAAGGGTCTACGTAGTTTTCGTTGACGGGGGAAGGCTTTGCCCTTACCCTTTCCCAAGGAAAACTCAGTTCTTCGGCGACGATCTGAGCAAGACCGGTGTAAACACCTTGTCCCATTTCGGACTTGTTTATCAGAACGGTTAACACGTTGTCGGGACTAAGGTTTATCCACAGGCGCGGGGAGTGTCTGTTCAAGGGTGATCCCTTTACTATCTGAAAACCGCTTCCTGTCCAAACGATAGCCAAGGTAAGTCCGGAAGCCTTTAAGAAATCTCTTCTCGATATCATCGGATCATCTCCGAAGCGAGTTTTACCGCCCTTACGATCCTCGGATACGTCCCGCACCTACAGAGGTTTCCCTTAAAGGCGGAAACTATATCTTCGTGGGTGGGTTTGGGATTTTTATTGAGGAGTGCGTAAGCGGTAACGATCTGAGCACTTTGACAGTATCCGCACTGAGGGACTCCCACCTTTTTCCAAGCTACCTTCACCGGGTGGTCGGAAGGTATTCCTTCCACCGTCGTTATTTCAGCACCTTCAACGTCCTTTACACTCACCTGGCAGGATCTGATCGGAGTTCCGTTTACAAGAACCGTGCATGTTCCACATACACCTTTCAGACACCCGAATTTTGTTCCCTTAAAACCTACCTTTTCTCTGATCACCCAAAGCAACTTTTCTTCGGGATCTGCGGACACCCTAAAGTCTTTTCCGTTCACCCTCAGGCGAACCACGGTAAGGATTAAAATATTCCCTTGAAATGTATTACGCACTACTTACGCTCTTTGTGATCGTAGCTGTCCTGATAATCATCCTCTCCCTCCTGCAGAAGGGAAGGAGCGATGTAGGTTCCGCCTTCGGCGGTGGAATGGGTCAATCCGTCTTCGGTGCGGGCGGTGTGGACACCATACTTACGAAAGCGACCTACTGGATGGGCGGTCTATTTTTAGCCTTAGCACTTCTTCTGTCAGTAGTTCCGAAGGGTGAAAAGGGATCGGTAGTTGAAGAAAGTCTGAAAAATGAAGGTGAAAGACCTGCTCAAGGAAATTCCCAAGCACCTCCGCAGGGACGCTCAACTGATACTGGCACACCTTCTTCGGGTAAGTCCCCCGCAAATCTACCTGCTGGAGGAAAGGGAGCTAAGTGAGGAAGATCTGAAAACCTTTAGACATCTACTTGCAAGAAGGGAAAGAGGAGAACCCACCGCATACATAATCGGTGAGTGGGAATTTTTCGGAAAGACCTTTAGGTTAGAAAGAGGGGTTCTCGTTCCGAGACCGGAGACGGAACTCCTCGTAGAGGTAGCACTCTCCTTGATACCTGAGAAGGAAACCTTGGAAGGTCTCGAAATCGGTGTCGGAAGCGGGTGTGTGAGCGTGGTTTTGCTCTTGGAAAGACCAAAACTGAGGATGGTGGCCACAGATGTAAGTGAAAGATCTTTAAAGGTTGCAGGTGAAAACGCACGCATGCACGGGGTTGTAGGCAGGATAGAACTAATTAAGGCGGACCTTTTCCCTCCGTATGAGAGGCGCTTTGACTTTATTCTTTCAAATCCACCCTACATACCCCTTTCTGAATGGAAAAACCTACCCAGGGAGGTAAAGTGGGAAGACAAAACGGCCCTTTTGGGAGGTCCGCGGGGAACAGAGATTATAGAGAGGATTGTCCGAAGATCCAGGAAGTTTCTCAAAGAGGGAGGTTTTATAGCTTTAGAGATAGGCCATGATCAGGTAAATGAGGTAAAGATCCTGTTAGAAGATCAGGGTTTTGAGGTTAACATATATAAAGACCTCGGAGGTCTTGACAGGGTAGCTTTAGGCCTATGGAAATCTTAGGGTTTCTGAT
The DNA here is from genome assembly GCA_015490105.1 of Aquificaceae bacterium. Taxonomy (GTDB): domain Bacteria; phylum Aquificota; class Aquificia; order Aquificales; family Aquificaceae; genus Hydrogenivirga. Next base: position 6,538 of record WFYK01000016.1, read on the forward strand.
CGGTGTTGCTTTCTTTATAGCGCTCGAAGGTTTCTTCGCAGGTTCGGAGATAGCCCTCCTTTCCGCGGACAAGGGAACCCTGAGGGCTGTCGTCAGAAAGAAAAAACTCCGCTACGTAGCTCACTTTCTCGAAAATCCCGAAGAATACATAACCCTTACGATGCTCGGATACACGGTCAGCATCGTCTTCGCAGCTACCCTCTATACCCTTGCGCTTCTTAGCCTCTCGAAATACTTTCCTGCCATAAAAGGCTTTGAGGTTCTCCTTGCGGAAACCCTCGTTATATTCACGATCATCTTCGGAGAGATCATCCCCAAAAGTCTTTTCCAGCACTACGCGGACAAGGTTATCATTCCGAGCTTGTTTATCCTCGACAAGATAAGGTTGCCTTTGAAACCAGCTCTTATATTGGCAAAGGTAGTCAGCAGATTTATTTCTTCGAGGTTCAAAAGTGAAGCCCAAAATTTAAGCAGGGAGGACATTATAGAACTCCTCAGAGAACCCAAGACCTTTGACCACTACGAGGGTTTAATAGTTTCCAACGTCCTTTCCTTTAAGGAGAGGCTCGTGGGAGAAGTGGTAAGACCCTTATATGAAATCGTAATGATCTCGGAAAATGCCCGTGTAGCCCAAGCGGTGGAGAAGATAAAGGAAAGCGGTCATTCCCGCCTTCCCGTTTACAGGGTAAGGGTAGACGACATAGTGGGATACGTAAGTGCTTACGACCTTTTGACCGCTGAACCTTCCGACCCGGTGAGCAAATATATAAGGAACATCCTCATCTTTTCTGAATACACACCCCTTGAGAAGGTTATTGAGGAGTTCAAGAAAAAGAGGGAACACATAGGGGTAGTTGTTGACGAAAGGGGGGTAATAATCGGGATAGTGACCGTCGAAGACATAGTGAGGGAGATCCTCGGAAACATATCACTTGAAAAGGAGGAAGAGCTCATAAAGGAGATAGCTAAGGATAAGTGGGTTGTGGACGGGCGTTTGGAACTTAACGAGCTTTCACGGATAACGGGTATAAAGGTAGAACCCGGAAACTACAGCACCGTAGGAGGTCTTCTTTCCTTCCTTGCTAAAGGGGTTCCCAAAAAGGGAGATACATTTAAAGTCAACGGCTACACCTTTAAGGTGATCTCCGCTTCGAACAGAAAGGTAGAAAAAGCCCTAATCTGGAAGGGGGAAGAAGGTGAAGACACCTTACAAAAAGAGAAGGATAAAGGATCTGCCCTCGGATCTTAGACCGAGAGAAAAGTTGAAGAAGTTAGGCCCTCGGGCCCTTACCGATGAGGAGCTTTTGGCGATCATCTTAGGTAGCGGAACTAAAGGTATGGATGTTTTAAACCTTGCGGAGGAGATCCTAAAAGCGGGCTGGAAGAACTTAAAAAACATGGATGTTTCCGAACTTGAAGCGTTCAAGGGTCTCGGTGAGGCAAAAGCTTGTAAAGTAAAGGCTCTCATAGAACTTTCCGAAAGAATCAGATCCCCTTTTTCGGGTAGAAAGATAAACTCTCCTGAGGACGCTTTTGAACTCTTACTGGATAAGTTTCCCAAAACTAAGGAGGCCCTTTTAGCTCTTTACATGGACGTTTCCCACAGGGTAATAGATATAGAAACAGTAGCGGTAGGATCCCTAAACAGGGTTTTTGCGGAACCAAGGGATATCTTAAGAAGGGCGGTAGAACTTTCCTCCTGCTGTCTGATCGTAGCTCACAACCATCCCGCCGGAAGTCCTGAACCCTCCGAGGACGACATGTCCTTTACCCAAAGACTAAGTAGAGCCTGTGAAATTCTGGGTATAGAACTGCTCGATCACCTTATAATCGGTGAGGATCGCTTTTTCTCCATGAAAGAGAAGGGTTTAATATGATATTTATTGAGGGGGTATGGCGGAACTGGCAGACGCAGCGGATTTAAAATCCGCGGGCCGTAAGGCCGTCCGGGTTCGACTCCCGGTACCCCCATAAGAGTTCCTCTTGAACATAATCCAAGAAGGAAAAGCGAAGATATACGTTCCAGAACTCAGGGAAATAGTCTCTTCCGACATGCCCGTCTTCTACAATCCCAAGATGAGGGTAAACAGAGATCTTGCGGTCCTCGGTCTTGAATACACCTACAGGAAGATGGGAAGGAAACTCAAGGTTGCAGATCCCCTTTCCGCGAGCGGTATAAGGGCTTTGAGATTCCTTTTAGAAACGGACGCGGTGGATGAGGTTCTTGCGAACGACATTAACCCTACCGCGGTCAAGATAATGGAGGAAAACTTTAAACTCAACCAGATTCCACGAGAGAGATACAGGATAATCTGTGAGGATGCCAACTTTTTCTTAAGGAAAAGCTGGGGTTTTGGGTTCGACTACGTTGATCTGGACCCTTTCGGAACACCGGTGCCTTTCATAGAGTCTGTGGCTCTGAGTATGAAGAGGGGAGGACTTTTGAGTCTTACCGCTACGGATACCGCTCCCCTTTCGGGCACATACCCCAAAACCTGTAGAAGGAGATACGGCTCCCTGCCTTTGAGAAACGAGTTCAAACACGAAGTGGGTATAAGGATACTGATTAAAAAGGTCATAGAACTTTCCGCTCAGCACGACATAGCTATGAAACCCATATTCGCCTACTCGCATCTTCACTACTTTAAGTTATTTTTCGTAAAAGACAGGGGTGCTAAAGCTACGGACAGCCTCATTGACCAGATCGGATACATCCTTTTTTGTTTTTCTTGTTCCTACAGGAAACCTGTAAAGGAACTCGTGGGACAAGATCCCTACTGTCCCCACTGTAAAACGAAATTGAAGGTGGGGGGACCCCTTTGGATAGGTCCCCTTTGGGAGGAAGAGTTCGTAAGGTTTTTAAAGGAAGAAGCCTCAAAGAGAGAGGAACTGGCGAAAGCAACGAAAAGGATACTTACTCTCATAGAAGAAGAAGCTAAGCTGGGTTCTGTCGTCGGCTTTTACATGGCATCCAAGCTCTGTGAAAGACTCCGTATACCTAAACAACCGCCCATAAGAAAGGTGGTAGAGCTATTCGAAGGGGTTAGGACTCACTTCGAAGGGGATGGGTTTAGAACCCCGCTGGATCACGGAGAGGTTCTAAATAGGGCCCAGATCCTAAAGGAAGCGGTTGAAGAAAGGCTAAAATAGTTGGCTGTGATAAAGCTGGCGGTTTTGGGATCTACCGGTTCCGTCGGAACGCAAACCTTAGAAGTGGTAAGGGCCTTTCGTGAGGAGATAGATGTCTGTGCCCTCGTAGCGAGGAGAGCCTCCGAAAAACTGCTCGATCAAGCAAAAGAATTCAAGCCGGAAGTAGTGGTGATCCAAGAGGAACCTCAAAAATCTTGGGTTTCTGAACTCCCGAAGGAGACGACCCTTCTCAAAGGTGAAGAGGGTCTGGAGGAAGCGATAAAGTTAGCGGATCGGGTAATGAACGCAATCTCCGGGGTTCACGGCATAAAGCCTGCCTTTTACACGCTCAAAATGGGTAAGCTTCTTTTGGCTTCCAACAAGGAATCTATAGTCTGTCTGCCCGAGGAGGTTTCTGAAAATAGGGAAAGGATAATACCCGTAGACAGTGAGCACAACGCCCTATTTCAGCTTCTGAAAATGGTCCCGCGGGAAGAAATAAAGTATCTGTATCTTACCGCGTCGGGAGGCCCATTCAGGAACAGCTCTTTGGAGGAAATGAAAAGGGCTTCCCCTCAGGAAGCACTGAAGCACCCGCGTTGGAACATGGGTGCAAAAATAACGGTGGACTCCGCTACCCTTATGAACAAAGGCTTTGAAATGATAGAGGCAAAACATCTCTTTGGCTTTGACCTTTCCAAGATAAAGATAGTTGTTCATCCACAAAGTGTAGTTCACGGTCTTCTCGAGCTCGTAGACGGGACGTTTTTGATGCACGCTTCGGATACGGACATGCGTGTTCCCATAACCCACGCCCTCTTCTTCCCTCAAAGAAAAAAGAGCCCTTTCAAGAGGTCTCCTATTACTTCTCTCTCACCCATGGACTTTGAACCCCTCGATACGGAGAGGTTCAAGGCTCCGGAGGTTGCGCGCTGGGCGGGTGAGATGGGAGGAGCTTACTTGCCGGTTCTGGTAGGAGCGGACGAAGAGGCTGTAAACCTGTTTTTGGAAGGAAAGATAGGGTTTTTGGATATAGTGGACTTAGTGGAAGAGGTCCTCTCAAG
>WFYK01000017.1 GCA_015490105.1 Aquificaceae bacterium
AGGTATACCCGATCCGAGGCATTTAAGAACATCGAGCTTAAACTTCAGTTTTAAAGCCTTCGGATTTTTTATATCCCTCAAACTAAGGTAGAAAACAAGTAGCCTGAAGAGATCTTCCTCGTAGAAAGGAATATTTTTCAGGAAGAAGTAAGACACCCAACTGCACCATCTTAGTTTCAAATAAGTTAAAGGCCTGCAGAGGAAAACCGCCCTCGATAGCAGATCTACGGGAATGAGGAGTGATGATTTTTGCTTCAGATCTACCTCCACGAATGTGAAAGGTTCAAACACTCCGAAAAACTCACTTTTAGGTTGAAGAGCTCCTCTAACGAGAACGTCTACAGAGCCCGCCTTGGAGTAAGCTTTGAGGATTAGATCTTCGTCTCCCGCACGCAGTCTTTTTAAAACTACCAACGGCGTTTTCACTTGGCGTATACCGAGTGCCTTATTAGAGCTAAGTTGAGCAAAACCAGAAGGAAGCCAACAAACGAAAGAGTGGAGAGTATTGAGGGTTTTAAGCCTCTGATCAAGTTTATGTGAACGATAAAGGCGTAATAAATCCAGAGACCCAGCGTCAGAAGCAGTTTCGGATCATCCACCCAGTGACTTCCGAGAAAACTTTTCGCCCAGAGACTGCCAAAGAGCAAGGTAAGTGTAAGGAACACAAAGCCCGAGTTCAGGAAAAATCTCTCTAACTTCTTTACCAAACTCAAGGGCATACTAAAGGACCCCGGATCTTTTGCCTTTAGCTTTTTCTCCATAAAGTATTTGATAAAAGAAGAAAGGCCCGCAAGCATAAGGAAAGCGTAGGCCAGCGAAGCGGATAACACATGGTATACGTAGAAAGGGTTTTTATAACCAACTTCCTTTGCGGGAAGCCCTAAAAAGGTTCCTACAAAACCGAATATGGCTACGGGAAGGCCGAGATCCCTTACCCTTTCCCTGTATGCAATTACACTCAAAAGAAACAACATAACGAGCATGTTCCCCAACAATGCGAAAATACCGTAAGGGTCTCCTACCGGGAATTTCCCGGCTTGAAGGTAAATCCTTCCAAAGTCAAGGCAGTAGAAGATAAAGCCTCCAAGTAGAAGGGCTTCTAAAAAGGGCCCCCTCCTCAGCTTTCCGAGGTAGCTTAGCAGATACCCCCCCACCGCCAAGGCGTATAGAGCAAGTGCAAAAAGTAGATATGTCATGAAGATATTTTAGCTTAGCTCCAACATCCTCTCTATCGGCCTCCTGGCCCTCTCTATTATGTCTTCCGGAAGCAAAACTTCGTTTATTTCGTTTTTCAAGGTCTCGTAAACCTTGGGCAGGGTTATCCCTTTCATGGTGCAACAGTAAACCGTTCCGCAGTAATTCATCGATTCAGGGAAGATGTATTCTTTGTTAGGATTTTTCTTCATAAGCGTGTGCTTTAGACCCACTTCCGTTATCACGATTACCCTCTTTGCCTCCACCGTCGTAGCGTATTTGATTATTTGGGAAGTGGATCCTACAAAATCCGCAAGCTCTATAACCTTAGGATGACATTCGGGATGAACGGCTACCTTAGCGTCCGGATAGCGCTCTTTTAGTTTTAAAACCTCACGGGCGGTAAACTCAAAGTGTGGCGGACAAAAACCCTTCCAGATAACGAACTCCTTTTCAGGAACTTGCTTTGCTACCCACTGACCGAGAGCTTGATCCGGAAGAAACACAATTTTCTTAGCATCTATTTTCTTTATAAGTTTTGGGGCGTTGGCTGAGGTCACACACAGGTCCACTTCCGCTTTCACATCCGCGGTCGTGTTTATGTAAGCTACGAACTCCGCATCTGGATGCTTTTCTCTGAGCTTTCTGACTTGCTCCGCGGTGATCATATCCGCCATGGGACACCCGGATTCCGGGTTAGGGTGGAGAACCTTCTTTTGGGGACTCAGGATCTTTGCGGTCTCACACATGAACCTTACACCGCAAAAAACAATAATGTCCGCATCGGTCTGAGCAGCTTTACGGGAAAGCTCCAAAGAGTCACCTACGAAGTCAGCTATATCCTGAACTTCAGGCCTCTGATAGTAGTGAGCGAGTATCACAGCGTTTTTCTCGCGTGCAAGTTTCCTTACCTCCTCTTGAAGATCCTTTATTTCATCTTGGGAAAGTTCTCTCTCTTGTAAACTTCCCAAGCTAACCGCCATCTTCTACCTCCGGGAGGGATGATCTATTAATATAGCCCCCGCTATGGAGTGGGTAAGTGTTAGGATGAGAGCCTCTCTAAGGGGCAGACATGTTTCCGGAGCTGAGAGGATAGTAAGGCAAGAAGACATACCCTCGACGCTTTGTGAACTAATAAAGAGACCCAAAACTTACGATCAACTACACCTTACTGTGGAAAGACTCAAAGATGTTGAGATCTTTAGAGCAAATTTGAAGATAAGTAGCTACACCTTCGAAGATGTTAACGAAGCGAGGGATTTTGCGGTGCAGGTCCTCTCAAAGAGCGGAGTTTCGGAAGATTTGGCCCGAAAGGCGGTTAACCTGATCAGATCGGGTGCGAGTCCCGAAGGATGGAACATGAGGGGAGCGGTTCTGATGGACATAAATACGGGAGAAAGGCTCGAAGAAGATCCCTACAGGGGTGTTAGAACCGTGCGCGTTGATTGGCTAAAAAGAGAAGAAGTCTCTCGCTATCTTACAAGTCAGGGCTACACCTTAAGGACTGTGGATGCACTTGCGATAGCAACTAAAAATATCTTCTGCGGGGTTTTAGCGGAACTTTGCTGGAGTGATGATCCTAACTACGTCACAGGTTATGTGGCCTCTTCCAAAATGGGCTACGTTAGGATAAGTCCTCTGAAGCGAGAGGGAGACCCTCTCGGAGGGAGGGTATACTTTGTAAAGAAAGAAGAACTGCGGAAGGTTGTAGAGTGTTTAGAAAGGAAAGCCCTGCTTTTAGATCTATAGCGGGTCTGGTAGTCGTTCTGCTTAGCCCGATTATCTTTATAGGTGTTCCTACCCGCGTTGCCTTCAACGAGTGGTTTATAGAGTGGGAATACTCAAAGGAAGATTTCCCCAAGGACAGGTGGGGTCTTCCCGATGAATACAGAAAAAAACTTGCAAAGATAGGGCTGAGGGCTGTCCTTTCGGATGAGGGGATGGAGGAGTTCAAAAGAGCAAGGCTCCCGGACGGAAGGAGAGCTTTCAATGTTAGAGAGATAAGACACATGGAAGATGTAAAGCGGGTTCTCGATGTATTCTTTCCGCTTGTATACGCCTCTTTGGTGTTAACCGCTTTGATCTTTTTGTTGGTCAGAGACGCGGGTTTTATAGGGAAAACGCTCATAGCTTCGTCCCTCTTTTCCACAGGTTTAGCTCTATTTGCTTTACTGTTTTCCCTCATAGATTACGACAAGGCTTTTGAACTCTTTCACATAATACTTTTTGATCCCTACTCTTGGCGTTTCAGATCCACCGACACACTCCTCAGGATTTACCCTATGAAATTTTGGTTCGACGGGACCCTCTTCGTAATAGGCGGAGCCCTGTTTTTGAACTTGATCTCGCTCGGGACAGGTATTTTTCTCCTCAAACGTAGGAGATAGTCCTCAAGTAGGACTTGAGCTGAGAGGGATCTACTTTTAGTTCCACCCGTTTTTTTCCTTGATCTTCGTCTTCCTTAACCTCTTCAACGAGCTTGTAATCCTTTATTACCCCCGCTTTCGAGAGATTACCCAAAGCGGTGAGAACCTTTTCTATGTCAAGGCCGGTTTCAAAAGCCATGTTAGAGAGATCTAAACTCAGATCGACCGCACCTTCCAAAACCCCCTCTTGCTTCTCTTTAGCTTTCTCAACGAGGTAGTTTCCTACTACGATCATGAGTTTCGAGTTTATCGTGTTTATAAGCCTCCTATTTAGGTTGTAAAGACGTTTGGTTAAAACCCCTATAAGGTATGAAGCAACTTCTGGGATAGAACCTATAATTTCAAAGAACTCTTCCCTGTCGAAGGCTATCAAGGTGAGATCGGACACAGCTCTTACAGTCGCGGTTCTCTCGGTTCCCAGAAACACCCCCATCTCACCTATGATGGAACCGGGTCCCGCAGTCCCTATTAGAACGTCGTTTCCCATGGGATCCTTTTTGGTAACGTTTATGTATCCCTTCTTGATTATGTACACCTTGTTGGATTCATCTCCCTCGGATATAACCACATCCCCGAGCTTGTAGGTTTCCTCTTTACCCCTGCTCTTGAGAAGTTCCACCAATTCATCGGTAAGCTTAGTAAGTTCCATAACTTTCCCCCTCAACCTTGGTTTTCCCTTAATAGTATAAAATCTGGCTTCTCAAGAGGCGGGCACACGTAAAACCCTTGAACGAGGTCTATTCCCACTTTTTTTTACTTCCTTAAGGATAGTCTCTTTAGACACAAACTCCGCTATCGGTTCTATGCCAAGTTCCTTACAAAATTCCACTATGTGTTTCACAACGACCCTGTCTATGGCATTCTTCTCGAGAGCTTCTATAAGTGTTCCATCTATCTTTATAAAGTCTGGGGATAGGTTAGCTATGCGTGAAAAGTTTGAATACCCTGCCCCGAAATCATCTATAG
>WFYK01000018.1 GCA_015490105.1 Aquificaceae bacterium
GAGATGTGTATAAGAGACAGCCCTTTTCCTTTATAAATTCTTCTACACCTTCTATTATCTTCAGTGGAGCGAAGGGATCGTAAAAGTTGGCTGTCCCTACCTGAATCGCGGAAGCCCCCGCATATACGTGTTCAAGGGCATCCTCGTAGGTTGTTATTCCTCCAACGCCGATTATGGGAATCAGGTGACCGAACTTCTCAAAGGTTTGCCATATCATCCTGACCGCTATCGGCAGTATAGCTGGTCCCGAAAGCCCTCCCGTTTTTGTAGAAAGCTCCGGCCTTTCTTTGTGTATGTTTATCCTCATCCCTAAAAGTGTGTTTATGAGAACGAGACCATCCGCGCCCGAGTCTACACAGACCTTAGCGAACTCTGTAATGTCCGTGACGTTGGGTGATAGTTTTACGAGAAGGGGTTTCTTTATGTTCTTTTTTATATTCTCTACCAGACTCCCGAGGATGATAGGATCATGTCCGAAGACTATCCCACCCTTCTTTACGTTAGGGCATGATACGTTCAGCTCGTATGCTACTACCTTATCCGCGGATTCGAGAGCCTTGCAAACCTCCACGTATTCTTCTTCAGTTTCTCCAAAGACGTTAACTATGAAGTGGGTATCTATCTTTTCTATTTCGGGATAAAGCTCCCTCAGAAACTTCTCCACCCCGGGATTCTGGAGTCCTATGGAGTTGAGCATTCCGCAGGGAGTTTCAACTATTCTCGGTGTCTCGTTGCCCTTTCTGGGTTTCAGAGATATTCCCTTGGTGACTACCGCTCCGAGTTTAGACAGATCGTATATCTCCCTCGCCTCAAGTCCGTAACCAAAGGTTCCGCTTGCGGTCCATACGGGGTTTTTGAACTTTATGCCGAGGAGTTCTATGGAGAGATCTACCATTCTTCAGCGCCTCCAAGCTCTTCAATAGCTCTTCTAATGTCGTCTATAACCTCTTTGTTGTATATCTCTTTTTTGCCGTCCTTTTTTATGGAAAAGATGACGAATACCTTTCCACCTATATCTTTCTCGAATTTAGCGTGGCTCTCTTTTAACCAGTTCATCCAATTGTGTATCTCGGGTGTTTGATTATAGGTTATGGGCTTTATCTGCAAGCCTATTATACCTTCTTTCACTCGTATAAAAAAGTCGATATTGTACTTCCTGTCCCACTCATCTGGAGCAGGTTCTATATGCACACCGAGCTCTTTTTCAAGCTCTCCGTATATAGTTTCTATTTCAGTCCTGTATCCTTCGTAGGTCCTTTCAAATATGAGCTTTTTTATGTAGCTTTTACAATCCTCCTCGCTTACCTCTTCTATTTCCTTCTTCATAACCTCGTGGATCTTCTTGCACAGTTCCATACCGAGCCATTCCAGATACTGATCCTTTGTTAAGGACTTTATATGTCTTTTCATCTCGATAAACTTTTCAGGTTCTACTTCCTCCATGTAAAATCTCTTCCGGTCTTCAAGGGTTCTGGGCCGGCATCTTCTTATCTCTTCAGAAACTTTTCCTACGTATTTTGGTCTATTCAGTTGCCATCTGTTCGTAGCCATGTTAAGTATCCACTCTTTAGCCACCTGCTACCTCCGTAAATTTCTTCTTGTATAAAAACTCTCTGCTCGTATCCACCTCTGCCAGACCCATCTGTATCATCTTGCGGTTTATAAATATCCTGTTTTTTAGGTAAACGTAGGCTTCTATGAAATCTTTATTCCCAGCTTTTACCGATGAGTCGAACTTTAAGAAGACACGCTTGCCTTTTACGTATCTTTCGAGATAAGAAATCGCATCCTGCTTCTTTTCCTTGGGCACGCTAACGCCTAAGAGTCTGACCTTGAGGCCTGTGTCCAAGAGTATTTCCCGCTCAGAAAGGATATCCACAACCTTGTAAAGCTTTTCTCCGTCAGGCTTTAGCTTGCTCTCATCCAAGATGGGTTTTGCGTCCTTTATCCTAGGTTTGTAGTTCACGGGTGTGAGCGGTGTTTCATCTTCTCTCTCCACCACTTTCAGATTCAGGGGTCCAACCTTATCCTTGATAATGTTCAGGAACTTGGGGTTTACCTCGTATCCTACCGCTTTCCTGCCAAGCTGTAGGGCGACCTTTAGAGTTGTCCCGCTTCCCGCAAATGGATCGAGAACGGTATCTCCATAAAAAGAGAACATCTTTATCAGACGCCTCGGTATTTCCTCTGGGAACACAGCTTCGTGATCTATCTGGCGGGCCCCTCCTATGTTCCAGTGCCCTGAGAAGAA
>WFYK01000019.1 GCA_015490105.1 Aquificaceae bacterium
GGGGTCTCCGACCGCAAGGAGGTAGTGAGATGAAGTTCTTTCTCGATACGGCAGACATAGTGCAGATAAGAACGGCTAACAGCTGGGGTATACTGGATGGGGTTACAACCAACCCGACCTTGGTTTCAAAAACCGGGAGACCTTTTAAAGAAGTGGTAAAAGAGATACTTGAGGAGGTGGACGGCCCTGTCAGTCTGGAAACGGTCTCTCTGGATGCGGAAGGTATGATAAAGGAAGGAAGGCTTCTATCTGAACTTGGGGAGAACGTAGTGGTAAAGATACCTATGACTCCCGAAGGAATGAAGGCTGTTCAGGTTCTTGAGGCGGAGGGAATCCCGACGAACGTTACCCTGGTTTTCTCCCCGATGCAGGCCCTTATAGCCGCTAAGGCAGGAGCTTCTTACGTCTCGCCTTTCGTTGGCAGGATAGATGACATATCGGGTGAAGGAATGAAGCTCATAAGGGAGATAAAAGAGATCTTTTACAACTACGAAGTGGATACGGAAATAATAGTTGCCAGCGTAAGACATCCTATGCACGTCCTTGAGGCAGCCCTGATAGGTGCGGATATATGTACCATGCCTTTTGCGGTTATGGAAAAGTTGTTCAAGCATCCTCTTACTGACAGAGGTATAGAACTGTTCTTGAAGGACTGGGAAAAGGTTCCGGAAAGGCCTTTCTAACCGTTCCTTCTTTGCTGACAATAGTTAACATCGTTTGACCGCGGCCTCAGATATTTCCATTCCCCGCTTGGGAACCAGAGAGTAAAGGAACGTGCACCTGACCAGTTTGAGGTATGCAAAAAGTGTAGTAAGCCTTATAAGCACGGGAATAGAGGAAGAGATACCTCCAGAGAGAACGGTCTCTGGACTACTCCCCACCTCAAGGGCAGAGAGTTTTAGATACCTCTTCCCCAGATTTATCGAAGCTACATAATCCCTGTCATACCTCCCGTGAACACCGCAGATAAGGTAGTGCTCTTCCTTTTTGACTTTCTCTCCACAAAAGCACCTTCCGCTCGTATTCGCAGGATTTTCCTCCTTTATCCTTATCCCTTCCCTCTTTGCTTTCTCTTTCAGTCTCTCTGAAAACTTTGCATAAAACCACGTTGAAAATAACCACCTTAAGGTCTTATCTTTCCACTCGGGAACTTCATTAAAAGAAAGGTCTTCTATCACTATAGTGTCCACTCCAGAAACCTTCGCAGTCAGAATTATCTCATTAGTGAGAGTCTCCACTATCTCCTTTCTCAGGTTCCTGAGCTTTCTCTCCCTTAGCTTCTTCTCCCTGAAAAGGTGGTCTATCTTCTCTCTGAGCTTCTCTTTCACTTTCCCTTTCTCGGTTTCCTCCATCTCAAGGTAGAGTCTGTCTATCCTCCTCTTGAGAAAGCTAACCTCATTCCTGAGTCTCCTTATTTTCCTCACAGTTTTTTCCGCTTTGAAGTAGATGGGTCTTGAGACCTCCCCGCTCCTTTCCACAACACACCCTACCGCAAGTCTTCTCATGGAAGGGCAGAGGTCTATGGAAAGAACTCTCCCGGATGTCTTTCCTTCTTCCCCCATCTCCTTCTCAAATACAAGCACGAGAAAGTGCTCCTCTCCCCTGTGGGTTCTTTCTCTTTTCAGAAGTGGGGCTTTTAACGAGTATCCTTCTTCCAGAAGTCTTCTTATCCTCTCAGGAGTTTCAAGCTCCACCTTCTTCCATACCCATCTCTTTCCTTCTGGAAGCTTTATCTGAAGCTCTATCCTGTCTTCTTCTACTTTCAGTCTTTTGAATTGCCCGCTTTCTACTGAGTCATCAGCGTCAGTCAGGAAAACGTTTCCCGAAAATTCAGGTCTTTCAAGGTCAAAGAAGGAGCTTACTTTCTTTCCCTTCCTTATCAGGTTCCTGACCTGCCTTTTGACGTTGAGGATGAAGTGAGGAGTTTGAGATAGTTTAAACTCCCTCTTTATCTTCCACTCGGGTATGAGTGTCAGACACGGTCTTGAGTAGATAAGCTCAAAGAGTCTTTTCCTATCCCTCTGAGACCTCACAACCCTTCCTGAAAGCTCAAGGGAGTTTCTGAAGACCCTTGAGGGAATAGCGGTCGGTCTCTGGAAGAGAGGTTCTAAGGTTTTCCACGCTTTTGTGTTTGAATTTACATTCTCAAAACCTTCTTCGCTCCAGAGGTATCTGAGATGAAGGTTCACAAGGGTTTTATTCCTCTCAAATAAGTTGTGAAGGTAGAAGTTCAGGTGTCTGGGAAGTTTTACCCTGTGGGAGAGGACTATCCTGTTTTCAGTTTTCTTCTTGCCCATCCTCAAGCTCCCTTTTTACCTTTTCTACGAACTCCTTAGCTTTCCTTGACCTCATTCCGTATAGCTTTCCCACAAAGGATGTCAGTATTGCTATCAAGTCTTCTATGAGTTCTTTTTCAGGTTCTTTGAGCTTCCTCCCGTTCACCTCTATTATTTCCACTCCGAGGGCTTTGAAAAACTCACGAAAAGCGTCGTATCCGAATCTGGTTTCTCAGAGTGTTTGGGTGAACACCGATATTATTAAGAAAGTGGTTAACTGTTATCAACCCCGAAATATAGCATCCTGCACGCTATTTCCTGCTACTCTTTCACTTTCGCTCTTCAGTTGCTTCATGCAAATTATCACAATCCAGTTAGCGGTATGCATCAAGATTATTATCATTTCAATCCCACACGGCACATTAGGAAACGCAAAACCTTAACGAAGTTCTTGAGACCAAAGTTCTCCTTTCAACTCCACACGGCACATTAGGAAACCAGGCTGTCCTGAAGCTCCTTGCCTACGGCATCACTCAGCTTTCAACTCCACACGGCACATTAGGAAACACTGAGGTCTTCA
>WFYK01000020.1 GCA_015490105.1 Aquificaceae bacterium
GGCTTTATCCTGATTGCCATCTCTTCGCAGTCCCCACGAGGATGTAAACCTTTCCGTTCATGGCCCTTTGAGGCTTTAGCGTAGTTATTTCAAATTTCTCGCTTCCTACCTCCACAATATCCCCTATCTTGGGGGTCCATCCCGCCTGGTTTGCTACACTCACGCTGATGCCTATAAAGAGATCTTCCTTTCTATCTATCCCAAACTTAGTAAGGACCTTTTCATCCACATCAAACCTGTAGTGAATAGGAACCTGCACGGGCGTGGTCGAATAAACCCTCCCTTTACTCTCGCCGTAAAGGGTATCCGTCTGAGTTGCGTTTAGATCGAGAGGGTAGACATTTACGGGCTTGTAGAAAAGAGAAAAGCTCTCTACCACGTAAGGATCAGGGTTGTAATCCTCAATCATTTAGCTGTCTCCTTCCCACAATCAAGGTCTTCTCCACGTAAGAAGTCCTCCCATCGCCCAAAGCCCTTTCTATCTCTGTAAAGAGAACATCGAGGGCCTTTTCCACCCTCTTCCTGAACTCCTCTCTTCCTACCTTCTCAATCTGCTCTTTCGAGGTCTTCACAAGCAAAACACCTACCTCTTGATCAACCGCTCCTATCTTTATCCTCATCTGAAGGCCTCCTCGAGTTCTTCCTCTATGCTCTTGGAATTTTCAAGGTCTTCGAGCATAAGTTCGCAAAACTCCTTGTCCGCATAAAGGAGTATCCTCCAGTCGTACTTCTCCTTAAACCTCGGGTGTTTTGAAATCTTCTCCTTCAAAAGGAAGAGCTCCTCAACCTCTTTGGTACACCTCGATATGAGAGAACTCACATTCACGCCCTCCTCCTCTACGATCTCCAGAAACCTCCCCATACCTATCTCCTCTGCAAGTCTCATTAAAAACTTCTTCTGCTTTTCGGTCATTTCCTCCTCCCGCAAGCCCACTTCTTGCCTGCCTGACACTTCTTCCTCGCTATCTCCGCACACATCTTCTCCGCCTGCTTCTGGGTAAGCCCCTTGCAATCCATGAAAAACCTCACACAGTTTTTAAACCTCACCCCCTTCCCCGGAGGTCCTTTGAAGTGTAAAACCCTGCCGTTCGCATCCAAAACCGCATACTTCTTAGCACACTCCTTGTCGTTGGCCTCAAAGAGCCCCACCTGCCTCAAATACTCTTCCAGAATCCTCTTCACATACTCCTCATAGCTGTCCATGCTCATCCTCTTGTACATCTTCGGGTTGTGGTAAAGCTGATCAACTAAATAGCCCAAATCGTCCACCTCTCCTTTCCCGAACTCGAAAGAGTACTTGTCCTCTATATCTATGTAGACAGCCTTAAGAAAAGGAAGCCTAACATTAAATTTCTCAAAGGCTTTTACCTGTTGAGGTGTGAGATCTCCCTCTATCCTTATGAATAACTCTTTCGTGGAAGTGGTTATCCTGTAGGAGTGGATACCAAATCTTCGCTGGGCTTTGCGACTTACTACAGTATGGTCGTCGTCCCCTATCTCCACTATCGTCCCGTCGGGAAAGATGAACCCCGAAGTTTTGGGATACCGGACCGCTTTGTACCCTATCTCCTCGAGTTCGTCTATTATCTCCTTCCAGCTCTTAGCGTCTGTCCCTACACCTTCTGCAATCATCTCTTGACCCTCCTCTTGAGGCGTTTCGCCTTCTTGGTAAACTTGTGCCTCAGAAGAGCAACAGCCTTCGTCTTCCCCTGAGGGGTTATGCATATCAAGAGCTTTCTCCCGAACCTCTTGGGAACCTTCTTTATCCTGTAATCTACGCAACCTCGTGAACTTGCAAGTTTCTGACGGACATACTTGCCCTGCGGATAGTAGTAAACGTCGCCTATTTTCTTTTTACTTCCTACATGCCTCTTGTTGCTCATGTCAGACGACTTCACGCCTTACATACTTGATAAGGCACGTTACTGAAGTGTTGTTGACAGTATCCGTGTTTTGCACCGTTACCCTGACCTCGTCGATATCAGAAATGTTTACGCTGACGGTGTAATCAGAAGCCAGCTCTTGTGTGGAGGGGTAAAACCTGCCTTTTAGTTGTCCCCCGTAGTAAACCTCTATAGCCTGAACATTTACGGTCGCTCCCGAAATGCGGATACTCCCTATACCGCCTACGGGACCATTCAACGG
>WFYK01000021.1 GCA_015490105.1 Aquificaceae bacterium
AGATGGAAACAGGTATAAAGGCCATATACTGTGAAGAACCTCTTATGGCTGTAGCAAAAGGGGTTGGCAAGGTTTTGGATAACTTAGAACTTATAAGAAGGATCTCGATGGAATGAGGGAGAGGCGCTTCCATGTAAGCGCGTTGGCTTTTATTGTTTTGGGCTTGAGCTTGTATCTGTCAGGACTCCCTGAGACTACCTACGTTAAAAGTGCGGTAAACCTTGCCAACACACTTATAATGCCCGTCTTGAAGTTTAAAGAAAGCTCCGTAAAAGACTTAAAAGAAAACATACACGCTTACTTGGATCTTGTAAACGTGAAGAAGGAAAACATAAAGCTTAAAAAGGAGCTGGAGAAACTCCTGCTTACCGAATGGGAGTTAAAAGCCTGCGTCAGGGATCTTGAAAAGACCCTCAACCTTGTAAAGTTTACCCAGAAAATAGAGCGAACAAACTACTCCGTGAGCAGGATCATCTACTACGACCCTTCCGGACTGGATAGGTTCGTAATTATAGAGGGAGGAAAAGACAGGAACTTTCAAGAGGGGGATCTTGTGGTAGTAGAGGGTAAGATCTTGGGCTTTATAGAGCAGGTTTACGGTTCCACGAGCAGGGTAGTGACCGTTTTCAATAAGAAACTATCTCTTCCCTCATACGTCCTTCCGGAGGAGAAACGATTCATATACAAGGGGGATTTTCCTTTAGGCAAACTCCTCATGGTTAGAAAGGAAGATCCTCTAAAGGAGGGAACACCGGTTATGTTCCGGCTGAAGGGTAAGCTGTCTCCGGAATTTATAATCGGGGAGGTGATTGAAGTAAAAAGGGGGGATGACCCCTTCTTTAAGGAAGTAAAGGTAAAACCCTCCGTTGATCCGAGAAAAGAAGAACTCGTAATAGTGGTGAAGGGCAGGTGATCTTTGCAGGACTGATCCTAACAGCTCTGTTCCTCGATGTCCTTCTCCTTCAGGGCTACTTCAAACCCGGATTTTTAGGTGCGGACCTTACCCTATGTGCGCTTCTTGTATCCGCATCCTTCAGGGGAAGGGACACGATCATGTGGGCTGTCCTGATCGGAATAGTAAAAGATTTGTTTGGAGATTCCTTGGGACTGAACTTGGCCCTTTATACTTTAAGTGTTTACGTTTTTAACCTACTTTTGGAGAAGTTTCTTTTCAAGAACCTCCCATCACTTCTTGTGGGCGGACTTGTGGCGTTAACTTTGAAAAAGATAGGTGCTTTTTTGTTGGTTAGCGTCAAATACTCCTTCGACGTTTCCCTTTCCTCCGTAGTATTAGGTGTGGTTTTGGATCTGATCTTTATGAGCGTTTTCTACGGGACCGCTCTAAAGTTTCAGGAAATACGGGAAAGGTTTCTTTAAAAGCTTTTGTATTGGGTAAAATCTTTTGCCATGAGGTTAAAAGGGATAGCTTTAACGTTGGTATTATGCGGGAGTGCTTTCGCGGGCGGGTATAAGATACCTGAGCAGTCGATCCGGTCAACAGCCACTTCGGGGGCGTATTTTTCGAGTGCAAACCATGCGGACAGTTCCTACTACAACCCTGCGAACATGGCTTTTATGAAAGATACGTGGTTTTCTGAAGTGGGCATAAGATATATCGTTTTGCCTTCTGTAAAGTTCGAAGGTCAAGCTTTTGACAGGGCAGACAACCTACAGGTTTCGGTTTCCGAAGGGTCGAGAAGGGATCAGTTTTTTGTTCCTTACTTTCACTACGTGAGTCCTAAGGTAGGCAATTTCACCTTCGGCCTTTCCTTTACCACACCCGCAGGTCTGTCTAAAGGATGGGAGAGTGGTGTCCCTAAAGGCTACGCTCAGGAGTTCCTCCTTGAAGTTTACGAGCTCTCCCTTTCCGCTTCTTACAAGGTCAGCGATCGCCTTGCGGTCGGAGGAGGTATAAGAGGTGTATACGCGAGGGGAGAGGTTCAGTATTCGAGGGATCCGGGATACAGCAACTCCATGGAGGGTGACTCAAACCTAAAGCCGGGTTTCTTCCTTTCCGTTTCTGCCAAACCAATTAAAGGCTTGACCCTGTCTACCCTATACAGATCTAAAGTAGACCTTGAAATAGACGGAGACGCTTCCGGATACTTGGTAAGGTCAGCGGGGGGACAACGTCAACTATACACCTTCTCTACCCGTGGGAATGTGAAGGTTCCCTTGCCTGCGGAATGGCGCTTGGGAGCGTCTTACGATTGGGAAAAATTTACCCTTGAATTTACCTACGAGAGGACCTTTTGGTCTTCTTACGAAAGACTCAACTTTAACTTCCGAGATCCGGTAGTAGAAAATACTTTCGGAAACCCTGTCCCGAAAGATTGGAAGGACACTAACACCTACAGAGTGGGACTATACTACAGGTGGAAGGAGACTCTGACGCTCATGGGCGGTATAGCTTACGATGAGACCCCCGTTCCGGAGAGGACGCTCGGATTCGAACTTCCGGACTCGGACGGCTGGATAATCTCTACTGGTGCTCTCTTTAAGCCCGAACCTAACGTGGAGATAGGTGTAGCTTACTTGGCTTTCCTTAAAGAAGACAGGAAGGTGGACGATCCCCAAAACGTTTACCGAATAAACGGTGATTTCAAAAACATCTCCGCCCACATGCTAACAGTTTCCTTGGGCTTTAGGTTCTGATGGGCTACCGTTTCAGAAATTTCTACGAATTCGTAGAACACAACGCTAAGAATTTTCCCAAGCACGTAGCTATTTTTGAAGAAAATCTCAAAGTTCGCTGGAAGGAGTTAAAGCACAAAATAGACTCTTTAGCGAGGTATTTGGAACTTCTCGGTATAAAGAAAGGGGACAACGTTGCGATCCTGCTTTCCAACAGGACGGAGTTCATAGTTTCCCTGATCGCTATAGGCAAGATCGGAGCGGTGGCGGTTCCACTAAACACTTTCCTAAAGAGGGCGGAGATCGAGTACATTCTTGCGGACAGTGAAGCTAAACTCATAATAACGGAGGGAAAGTTCTCCGATCTTCTGAAAGACATAGAGGATAAAACCCGCTTAGAAAAATTTCTTTGGGTAGAGGATCCTCCCAAGATCGATGAAAAGAACCTCCCCTTTGAGGAAGCCATGACCATAGAAGACTACGAACACATAACGCCTCAAGCGGACTTAGAAGACACAGCGGTTATCCTATACACTTCCGGGACAACAGGCAAACCTAAAGGCGTTATGCTCTCCTACAAAAACATCCTATCCAACATAGAAAACATCTTGAAGGTTTTTGACATATCAAGGAAGGACAGGTTCATAGTTTACCTTCCCATGTTCCATGCCTTTACTTTGACCGCTACAGTCCTCTTACCACTATACACCGCAAGCCCTATTGTGATCGTCAGATCTATCCTTCCTTTCTCCAACGTTTTGAAACAAACGCTTCTAAAGAGGGTTACCGTGTTTATGGGGGTTCCGGAAGTCTTCAACGCTCTTTCTAAGGCAAAACTGCCTTGGTATTTCATGTGGTTTAACAGGATAAAGTTTTTTATCTCAGGGGGTGCTCCGCTACCTTTAGACACCTTAGAGAGAATGAAAAAAAAGTTTAAGAGAGCGGTTCTTTTAGAAGGTTACGGCTTGAGTGAGTGTTCCCCGGTAGTGTCGGTGAACCTTCCCCACAAACAGAAACCCCTTTCCGTCGGTCCTCCCCTTCCCGACTACGAGGTAAAAATCGTGGACGAAGAACTTATGGAGCTTCCCACGGGTGAGGTGGGGGAAATTATCGTTAAGGGAGACTGTGTTATGAAAGGCTACTACAAAAATCCTTACGAGACCGAAAACACAATAGTCAACGGTTGGCTAAGAACCGGTGATCTCGGTTACTTGGACGAGGACGGTTTCCTCTACATAGTCGACAGGAAGAAAGATCTAATCATTTCAAAGGGTATGAACATATACCCGAGAGAAATAGAAGAGGTCCTGATGAAGCACCCGAAGGTAGATCTGTGTGCGGTTGTAGGCAAAAAGGATCCCCACCACGGGGAGATACCCGTTGCCTTCGTAAAACCTTCCGAAGATGCACAGAACATATCGGAAAAGGAGCTCAGGGATTTTCTAAAAGACAAGATCGCTAATTACAAGATACCCAAGCAGTTTATCTTCGTAGAGGACATGCCCAAAAATGCAACCGGAAAGGTTCTAAAGAGGGTTCTCAGGGAAAAACTCAACAAAGGTGAGTTCGGATAAAAACCTCCTTCTGATCATAGTTACGTTAATCGCTTACCTTCTAAAGAGGTTAGGCGTATTCAAACCTCAGCACTCGGAAGCTCTTGTAAACTACGTCATCTACGTAGCGTTCCCCTCATTAGTATTCTTAAGGGTCAGGGAAATACCCATCTCTCGGGAAACCGCAAACTTTTTAATATCTGGATGGATATACCTTTTGATCTGTTTGGGTATTAGCTTTGCGGTGGCCAAGCTTTTGAGATTACCGGAAAAAACGCTAAGGAGTTTTATCCTAATGTCTTCCTTCGGCAACACCGCTTTTTTGGGTTTCCCTGTGACCTACAGTCTTCTGGGAAAGGAAGCCCTTCCTTTCGCAATTTTATATGACCAAGGTGTATCCTTCCTCTCTATTATGACCTTGGGTTTCCTTATAGCGGGAGGATCGGTATCGCTCAAAAATATACTAACTTTTCCTCCCTTTTTGGCTTTAGTTCTCTCGTTAATTTTGAGAGATTTTTCTATTCCTGAAAATGTGGAGTTTCTCCTCGAAACGTTAGCTTCTTCTCTGTTTCCGGTAGTCTTAGTTTCTTTGGGTATCAGCTTTTCATTGAGGGATGCAAAGGAGAGGGTAAAACTCTCCACTCTCGCAATACTTCTAAAGACAGCTATATTTCCCTTCATTATTGCAACAGTCCTAAAAGTATCGGGTATGACCTCTTTAGAGTGGAAGGTCTTTCTGATCGAAAGTGCTATGCCACCGATGGTTATGGCTTCCATATTGGTTATCAAATACAGACTCGACAGCGCTCTCGCCGTAACTTCCGTTAACTTGGGAATGGTTTTGGGCTTTCTGCTTCCAGGCCTTTGGCTTAAGTTTTTGGAAATATGAAGTTTGTAAGCTTTGCTACAGCAGGACACGTAGATCACGGGAAGACAGCACTGATTAAATCTCTGACCGGAATAGACACCGATAGACTTCCGGAAGAGAAAGAAAGAGGTATGAGCATAGACGTGGGTTTTGCTTTTTTAGATTTCCCCGAAGATAACCTCAGGGTCGAACTTTTAGACGTTCCGGGCCACGAGAGGTTTATCAAAAACGCTATCGTGGGCATAGCTCCCGCACAGGCTTTGTTGTTGGTAGTAGATCCTTCTGAGGGTATTATGCCCCAAACTACGGATCACGTTAGGGTAGCAAAAGCTCTCGGAATAAAAAGAGGTGTGGTGGCTGTTACAAAGATAGATGTGGTAGAAAAAGAACTCATAGAAGTAGCGAGACAGGAAATAGAAGATTTTTTGGAAGAAGAAGGTTTGAATTTTCCAATTGTAGAGGTTTCCGCAAAAGAGGGGTGGGGGCTGGGAGACCTTAAAAACGCTATAAGGAATACTGCCCTTGAGGTTTACGAGAACAGAACCCAAAGACCACTGAGGATCTTCTTAGATTCCGCCTTCGTAGTTAAGGGTTATGGAACGGTCCTGAGGGGAAGCTGTGTAGAGGGCAAGGTCAGGGAGGGTCAAAATGTAGTCGTAGAACCTGTAGGAAAGCCGGTCAAAGTGAGAAAGATTCAAAACCACGGGAGGTTCGTCGAAGAAGTCCGGGCGGTCGGAAGGGTAGCTTTAAACGTTCCTCAGTTGGAAGCTAAGGAAGTAAAAAGAGGCTTCTGGGTTTTGGAAGAAAACACTTACATAAAGAGTAAGGTTCTAATTTTGGAAGCGGATCGGGAGATACCTGTAGGCAAACCTGCTTTTTTCTTCTTCGGTATGAGAGAAGTTGAAGGTAAAGCAAAGAAGGTGGAAGGAAGGGTGTATCTGATCTACTTAGAGGAGGATGTTGTTTCAAGGAGAGGCGACAGGGTAGTAGCTTTAAACTCTCAAGGCAGGTTCCTTAGCGGTGGCACCGTTTTGCATCCTGCACCCAAGGTAAAAAAGAAAGCTTTCATAAGGTCTAACCTCAGCTACTTAAAAGAAAATTTTCTGGACTATCTCCTTAAAGAGCACTTTAAGAAACCCTTGAGCAAAACCCTATACCTTAAGCTGACGGGGAATAAGTTGGAAGAGGCAAAGGGAAATGTAATAATGCTCGGTGAAAGATTGATCTCCGAAGAAGTGATTGATAGCCTGCAAAAAGAAATGGAAGGGATCCTGAAAGAGGTGGGTATTTTGGAAGCGGAGACGCTAAGGAGCCTTGTGAATGTGGACGAGGATTTATTTTCTTTGGTGGTTGAATCCATGCACAATTTGGTAAGAAGGGAGGGCCCTTTTTTGATCTTGAAAACTCAAGAGAAAAGGATAAATGCAAGGGTGAGGGATCTTGTAGAGAGACTAAGGCGAGGACCTATAAGGGAAGAGGATCTGCTGGAGGATAAAAAGGATAAAATTTTCATAGATCTTGCCCTGCAAAGGGGAGAGATCTACAGGACCTTAGGGGGGTTCCTTCTTTCCAGAGCTTGGTTCGAAGGTGCCCTGAAAAAGCTGAGGTCCTTGGGAGAAACTTTTGAAACCTCTAAG
Source organism: Aquificaceae bacterium (assembly GCA_015490105.1). GTDB lineage: Bacteria > Aquificota > Aquificia > Aquificales > Aquificaceae > Hydrogenivirga. The sequence goes on from WFYK01000021.1 coordinate 6,693, forward strand.
GCGAAGGAGGTTTTGGGTCTTTCAAGGAAGGTTACCGTTGAGGTTCTCGAGCTTGCGGACAGGATGGGAATTACCGTTAGGGAAGGCGGTGTAAGAAGATGGCGAGCGTAGGAACAGATTCAGGAACACACTACGTAGATTTGGTCTTCGAGATAAACGTTCTCTTCGTAGTAATGTTCTTTACCGCTTATCTTCTCAGGAAACTGAGTGTTCCGCCTATACTTTCCTTTTTGCTTGTCGGTTTCTTGGCAAAGTTTTGGATAGATCAGGAAAGCACCGTTTTATTAGAGCTTTTCAAAGAAGCTGGGATAATCCTTCTCTTTTTCTTCATAGGGCTTGAGTATTCTTTTGAACGCCTGAAGAACATGGTTTCAGTGTGGAAACCTGGAGTGATAGATTTTCTCCTGAACTTTGTCCCTGTATTCGTGCTGGCTAAGATTTTCGGCTTTGATACGATCTCCGCACTGATAATAGCAGGTGTTTTTTACCCTTCGAGCACATCCATAGTAGCGAAACTGCTTATGGACTTCAAAAGACTCGCATCGCCCGAAGCGGAGCTACTGATAGGTATACTTATCTTCGAGGATCTGGTAGCGATCCTTCTCCTTTCTTTCCTTATCCCTATGAGCCAAGGTCAAGGCTTAGATCCTCAGGTTTTATCGATGAGTTTTCTCAAGATCCTGATAGTGCTTGTAGTTTTCTACCTTCTTCACGAGTTTGTAGTTCCGAAGATCAGAAGCTGGCTTGACAGGGTATCCGATGAGGAGAGCTTTATCTTCTTCCTTCTCGGAAGTGTGATGGTAGTAGGATTGGCTTTCAAAGAAGCGGGACTCTCAGAGGCTCTGGGAGCTTTTCTTTTAGGTGTTCTCGTTCCCGAAAGCAGAGTCATGGAAAATATAGAACATCACCTCTCTTCCCTTAAAGAGCTTTCCATAGGGGTTTTCTTTTTCTTCTTTGCCTACGAGAGTCCGCTGAGCTTACCGAAGGAGATAGGTTTCGTCATCCTGCTGATAATCTTGGGCGTAATGCTCAAGGTAATTTCTACCTACTTGGCCGCTTACGTTTACGGTATGAAGAAAAGGGCACGTCTGAGAACATCCCTGTCCTTCGTTCCGAGAGGGGAATTCTCCGTAATAATAGCCTCACTCGATCCGTTCGTTAAAACCCTCTCCATACCTTTCATATTCGTAACAGCTCTAATAGGTAGTTTGATGTTTGTAGTTGCTCCGCGTATTGCGGACAGGGTCTATCCACGTAAGAAGAAACCGAAACGCTTCAGGAAGAAAGTTCAAGGAGCGCCCGTTCGAGCTTAATTCTCTTTTCTTCAACGTCGTCTTCGGGATAAACCCACATAGGATCCCCTACGATAACCTCACCGCGCGTGAAAGGATAGGGGATGATAAATCTATCCCAGGAGTTTAGCTCTTTAAACTTATCGAACTTAGCAACCGCGGGAACGATTTTGGCTCCCGTTTTTTGGGCGAGGAAGATAACACCCTTTTTGACTTTAAAAGGCGGGCCTTTTGGACCGTCCACCGTTATCGCCACGTTGTGCCCTCTGTTGAGCACATCTATAAGCTGAAGTGTGCCCGTCCTTCCTCCCTTTTTGGGTTTTCCTTCTTCGGTAGATCCTCTAACCACATTAAATCCTAAGCCCTTTAATATCCTCGTAGCTATCTCCCCGTCCCTAAACCTACTCGCTAAGGTGTATATCCCCCTGTCCATCCCGTAAAGTGCTAAAGCCAGAGCATGTCCGTGCCAGAGGGCGTATATGGTTTTCTTATCTTTGTAAAAGTCGTAGCGCTTCTTCCAACGGATACTCCTTCCCAAAATTCTTAAGGCTAAGATCCCGAAGGGAGCAAATTCCAACAGGAGTTTGTCCTTTAAACCCACCTTACTTCTCTTGAGCCACCTCCGCTATGGCTATTCTGAGCTTTTGGTAGGTATCAACGATCACATCCACGTTCTTTGGCCCCAGTTCTTCCGCGTATTCCTTTATAAAGAGAAGTTCACTGGGAGCGGTTATCTCTATAACCCCGTCCTTTTCGTATACCGCAACACTGCAGGGTATCAACGTGCTCATGAAGGGAACCCTGAGGAGTATTTCCTTCTTTTGAGGTATATCGCAGGCGAGGATCGTAGTGTATTTCGGAAAGTCAGTGATCCCCCTTGAGTGAAGAACCTTAGACATAGGAAGTGTTCTTATAACCTTTAGGCCTTTCTCGTTGAGTTTATCTACGAGCTCCTTAACAACTTGCTCGTGGGATTTACCCTCCACTTGGAGGGAGAAGAAAAACATACGTTCAGGAGTTATTAGAAAGTTCTTCACATAAAACATAAAGGCGAGGACGGCCAAAAGGCCCCCCGCCAGAAACAGTATCGCTCTCATGCCTTGTAGCACATATCGTAGGTTTTGTAAGGTGCGTCCAGCACCTTAACGTTAGGTTCCGTGCGCACCTTAATGTTCCTCTTCTTCTTAATATACTCGATCAGGATATCGTATACGGGAACGATCTTAAAGTCGGGTTCAACCGCGTCCATCGGCGGTGGGGGACCACCGTATACCGCTACCAGATACTCCTTGTTTTCCTTAAGGGGTTTTCCGCCTATCTTGACGTTCCTTATACGCTTATATTGAGGTCCGTTTATCTCTATTTCGTATTCCACGTTCCATATTCTCGTCATATCTCCTCCCTGCTGATAGAAGGGATCCGGGTTGAAGACGTTGTCCGCTACGTCTTCCCAGATCTCAAGTAGCTGTTTGCCCGTTCTCTTTAAAACGTAGACGTTCGGATAGGTTATGGCGGTGTAGTCGTAAACGTGGTTGCGCGTTATCTTCTGACCCGGGAGAACGGTAGTTCCCCACCTGTAGCCTGGGGAGTGAACTACGTCAAGCTCTCCGCCGTAGTAGTCGTTTATCGCCTCTCCTACGAGCCAATCCCACGTGGAGAAGAAGGTATCCCTCTTGTAGAGCATAACTTCCGCCACACCGATCTCTTCGTCAAGCTTATACTTTTCCGCCACCTGCTTGCGGTATTTTTCGATCACCTTTCTCGCACCCTTATCGGGTGGTATAAGGTTAGAAGCTACCGGATAGAGTTTGAAGTTGTAGTCCCTTATTCTGCCGTTCTTGATGTCAAGGTCGAGTCTTCCGACGAACTTTCCATGGGATCCCGCAATTACGATCAGAGTCTTTCCTACCCTTACCGCTTTAGGCGTAACGTCGTGGGTGTGTCCGGAGATGATCACATCTATACCTTCTACGACCTGAGCGATCTTCATGTCCAAGGGTAGTCCGTTGTGTGTGAGGAAGATAACCGCATCCACCTTGTGTTTCTCTCTTAGCTCGTTTACGAACATTTGAAGCTGGTCTTCCCTTATACCGAAGCTCCAACCTTCCACAAACTGACGCGGGTTCGCTATGGGAGTGTATGGGAATGAGCTCCCTATGATTCCGAGCTTTACTCCTCCTACTTCTTTTATCGTGTAAGGTTTAAAGACAAGTTCTCCCCAAAGCTCATCTACTACGTTGTGGGTTATAAACTCACATCCTCCCTTTTCGAGATCCTTTATCCTTTCAAGGAAGATTTCTTTACCGAAAGTAAAGTCCCAGTGTGCCACGAAGAGGTCGTAACCCACGTAGTTCATCCAATCTACAACAGCCTTTCCGTCGGTAAAGGTTCCTATCGCAGCGGTGTTCCAAGTGTCTCCTCCGTCCATTATCAGAACTTTGTCCCTTCCACGCTCCGCGATAATGTGTTTTATAACCGTCGCAATGTATTCACCTCCCCCCATCTTGCCGAACTTCATAGCCAACTTCGGAAAATCCAAACACGAGGTAAAGTAAGCCTCCAATGTCCCGGGAGCTATTTTGTAATATTTGAGGAACTCTTTACCCGTTATGTAACCGGGTTTCCCCTGAAGGGATTTGGGAGCGACGAGGTTCATCGGTTCCGCAAAGTAAAGAGGTTCCAAGTGTGCGTGCATGTCGGTAGTGAAGACGAGTGTTACGTTTCCTACAGGTTTGAACCTCATTATGTCGTCGTAGGTCATCTTGGCAAGTGCGGAGACCGGATTGGTTGTCAAATACGCACCTGTTACTATGGCCAGCTCAAGGAAATCTCTTCTGGTGAGATGCATAGCTTTCCACCTCCAAGATAAGGAATTTAATTTTAAACGAAGAAGTTGAAAAGGGAAGGGGCGAAGAGCCCCGAAAGGAAGTTTACTTGTTAAGAGGAGAGTTAGGATCGTGCATATAAGCTACGATGTCCGCTATCTCCTCGGGCTTTAGAACCCCGTGGTATCCGAGTCTGGGCATAACCGAACAGGGGTTCACAGCCCAGGAGTTGTAAATCCTGATGTAAGTGTCTTTAGGATCTATTCCACGCTTTGCGTAACCTCTTAGAGAAGGTCCTATGTTACCGCAAGCTATGATGCTCGGGTCTCCGCAGTGACAAGCGTAGCAGTTACCCCTTCTGCTCTTTCCGCCTTTCTTAGGATCTCCGAAAAGTTTTTCTCCTCTCTTAACATCTTTACCTATAGGTCCCCCTTCTGGGAATTTGACGGTTGCAAGCATCTCCTTTTTGAATGTTTCTATATCTATACCTTCAGGAACAAGCTGAATAGGGTTGGAACAAGCCTTTTGCCACTTGTCTTGGTTTGCGAGAGCTATCTTGAACTTTTCCTTCTTGCTCAGCTTTTTCTTGGGTTTTTCCTCTTTGGCCATAGGTTTTGCTTCTTTAGGAGTTTCCTGTTTTGCCTGCTGGGTCGCTGTTCCACACCCCACTATAAGAGCCAAGCTCGCTACAGCTCCTACAAAGGCAAATTTTTTCATCGCTTCACCCCTCCTTATTACCTGAGCAATCCGGGAACTTCTATGGTTCCGCCGTTAGCAGCGTGCTTCATGTAAAGCTCAAGCGCTATCACCCACTCGGAATACGGCGGTGGTTTCTTAACCCAGTCCTTCTTCTCGTCCCACTTGTTTACATAAAGGAAGTAAGCCTTGTAGCAAGATCTGACCCTATCTTCCATAGTCCACATCCTGTCCGAACCGAACCTGTAAGCGGGCCAGTGGGTGTAGACCTTAGCCTTAACAGGGTTGGGCAGACCCTGGAGCCTTATCCTCTTACCCGCAAGAACCGTGTGACATATACCGCAGGAGAAGTCCCTGGCCCCTACTCTCATGAACCATAGCTTCTCTCCCAGCTTGTACATCTCCTTCTCTTCGGGATGCTCAAGCTTGACGTTTATCTTCATCCCGTTGCTAAGCGATGCCACATATGTTGCGAGAGGAACCCTGTAGGGACCGTTCCACTTGTTGAACTTCTTCATGAACTCCTTGTCGTTTTTATCAAAGCCCATGTATTTGGTCATACAGCTGAGTATCCTGAGATCTATGTCAGCAACCTTTCCTATGTCCTCGTAGTATCTGGGCATCCTCGCGTATGCACCCTGAAGGTTAAGCTTTCCGTTTATCCCTGCTCCGTCCTGTCCATGACAAGAAGCACAGGTCTTGCCGTTAGGTCCCTTAAGGTTGTGAAAGACATCCCTTCCTTCGTCCATGAAGGTATGACCGGGGTGCATACCCAGTTCAAGCAGTTCCTTCAAGTGGGTGGGGAGCTGTTCTTGGGCCACCGCATAAGATCCCAATATCGCTCCCCCCGCCAAAACAGCACCCGCCAAAGCGATCTTTTTCTTCATACCTGACCCCTCCTTCTTTTAAGACACGTTCACCTGAACGCTCTTCTCCCAACTGCCCCCTTTGTTGTCTTTGTACTTGATAGTTAAAGTTCCGGACTCGGTAGCCTTCATCATAACCGCAAAGTAAGGGTTCTTACTTATACCGGGCCCGGTTTTTAGAGCGGTAACAAGCTTGTTGTTGAAGTAGAATTCCACGTCGGTTATGTAGTGAGCGGGAATGACCTTACCGGTTTTCTTGTCTTTTCTGAGACCGGTTTCCATAGGGTGGGTGATAACCATCTGGACCTTGAACACCTGTCCCTTGGAAATGCTCCTGGGGACCCTCACTATAGCCCTTCCTAACCTTGCCATCTTCTACCTCCCTAAGTTTTTTATCCGAAACAGAGAAAATTAACCGCAACCACCTACGGTTACTTTGACTTCTTTCGCTGCAGCGAGCAGCGTTCCGTCTTTCATCTTAAGAACAGCTCTGACCGGTGAGGTTTTTGCAAGCTTTATCCTCGTTGCGAAGAACACTTCCCCGTTCATAGGGGTGAACTTAACGGTGGTTACCCAAGGGTTGAAGTTTGCGTCCGCGAATATGTAGAGAGCTTCTACCTGCTCTATGGGTATGTTTGCCTTTACCTGAACGGGGACGTTAGCTCCAGATTCTGCTATGGTAGGAGCCTTAACTTGAATGAGGTTGCTCTCTTTCAGATCAGAAAGAGAAGCTCCAAGGTGCTCCTTGAGAGCTTGTTCGATAGAAATCTTCTTGGGTGCTGCGGAAGAAACCCTCACAGCCCCAGGGGCAGCTACCGCTGCCACAGCTCCCAAACCTACAAGCTTAAGAAGATCCCTCCTTGAAATCATGACTTTCACCTCCTCTAAATTTCACACCTTGACACACAAGGCTTACAAGCACGGCTGTTATTAATTTAGAAGAAAGCCTTTCAAAATAATCTTAACTGTTACTTATCAGTGAATAAGACTTGCTAATTTAAGAATATGCTAATTTATTGAACAGAAACATTAGCTACTAAAATTTATCTTTATGCTTAAGAGTGCCTTAGAGGAGCTTTTTTATTGGACCATTTCCTTATTGGTAAATTTAATTATATTTACACTTCTTTCGACAGTTTTCTTGGTAAAGGTTAAAGAAACACCGGAAATATATCCGCTTAAAGTGGTAGATATAAGGCAAATTGAGGTAAAAGAAGCGAAACAAAAGTCGGTTGTAAAAAGTAAAACCGTTGCAAAAAAAACCGTATCCCCCAAAACGGTGGAAGGGGAGAAAACAAAGGCGGGAATTTCTGTTCAAAAGACCTCACCCAAAGGTGATGTTAGCGTCCCTCAAGGCCAAGATGTATCCTTGCTTTCTGAGATTCAGGAAAAAGTGGAGAAGAGGTTAAAAGAGCGCAAAAAGAAAACAAAGAAGGAAGTAGGCTCCCTTTCCGCGGTAGTCAAAGGAGGCGAGATAAAAATAAAGGGTGGCACGAGGAAGGTAGTCTACATTCCTCCACCACCGAACCTAATAGCACGAGAGTTTCCTTCAAAGGTGAGCGTTCGTATATGGGTAGATCCGCAAGGTAGAGTGATCAGAGCTTTGATACTTAGAAGGAGCGGGAATGTTAATATAGATAATGCTATCCTTAAATTTGTTAAGGGTGTGCGATTTGAAGCTATACCTGAAAGCGAAGTGCAGGTAGGAGAAATAACCTTTAGCTTCCACGGAGGTTAGCCTATGGGAATAGGAAAGGCGGTAAGGCTTGAGAGAATAACCAACAGAGAGACCGGGAAAACCATTATAGTTCCTATGGATCACGGGGTAAGTTCAGGACCTATAGAGGGAATTAAGAACTTAAAGGAAGCTGTCCAAAAGGTCGCGGACGGCGGTGCTAACGCTGTGGTTATGCACAAAGGTATGGTAAGGGCAGGCCACAGAGGATCGGGAAGGGATATAGGTTTGATCGTTCACCTATCCGCTTCCACGGATCTTTCGCCTACGAAGAACGAAAAGGTTTTAGTTTGCACCGTTGAGGAAGCTATAAAACTCGGTGCGGATGCGGTCTCCATTCACGTTAACCTCGGCGCGGAGACGGAAAGAGATATGCTGAGAGACTTTGGCCTTGTTGCAAAGGCTTGCGAGGAGTGGCAGATGCCTCTTCTTGCGATGGTATACGGAAGGGGGCCCAAGATAGAAAACCAATACGATCCTAAAGTAGTTGCCCACTGTGCACGCGTGGGAGCAGAACTCGGAGCGGACCTTGTGAAGGTTCCCTATACGGGAGATCCGGAGACATTTCGACTCGCTGTAGAAGGCTCTCCTGTTCCCGTAGTTATCGCGGGTGGTCCTAAGATGAAGTCTCCGAAAGAGGTTTTAGAAATGGTCTACGGTGCCATGGAAGCGGGTGCGAAGGGGCTTTCTATCGGAAGGAACGTATTCCAAGCGGACGATCCCACCCGTATGGTGAAGGCCATGGCTAAGATAGTTCACGAGGGAGGGTCCGTTGAAGAGGCTTTGGCAATTCTGGAGGGATAATTTATGGTCTCACTCGCTTTAGATATAGAAACGATACCTGACCTGGGAGGAACAGATTTTAGAGACATAAGCTATCTGAAACAGAGGCAAAGGAAGGATTCTGAAGAGGATCTAATAGGAGATTTTTCTTTAAATCCATACACACTGTTTGTCGTTTCCGTAGCGGGTGTGAAGATAGAAGATGAAGACCTCAGGGAAGGGTTCGTTATATACATAACTAATACGTCCTCGGATCAGAGGAAAGAAGATCTTTTCTATACGGAAACGGAAAAGCTAACCGTTTACTTCTATCCCGTAAGGAGAAACCTCGTAGAGAGCGCACTTTTTGATCTGGAGAGGGAGCTTTTAGAAAGGTTTTGGAGTTTGATCAGCGATGTTGATCGGGTAATTACTTTCAATGGGGACACATTCGACAACTTCGTGCTCAGGACAAGGACGATGATTCACGCACTCGAAGTGGATAAAGATACCTTTTCCAAGCTCTACTCCAAGAAAAATCTGGACCTTATGAAGATACTCTCCGATAACAGGCTTCAGCATAGCTACAAGTTCGAGTTCATATGCAGGAAGTTCGGCATTCACCTCTATAAGGATTCCTTCGGAGGGAAGAATGTAAAAGACGCTTTTATGAACGGTGAATACGAGCAGATAGCAAGATACAACATCAAAGACGCATTAGCCTTAGCCCAGCTCTTTTTGAGAATAAAGAATTACATAGATTTGGACAGCTCTTCCCAGTCCGCAGGTTTAGACTCGATCACGGAAAAACAGAAGAACAAGATAATAGGTTTGCTTAAGGATCTTACAGACCTTCAATGGGATGATATACAACCCATAGTTGACGCTCAAGGGAACAACATACACAAGACTTCTGCTACCGCTTTCATAAGCATCCTTGAGGAAATCGCAAAAATCTCTAAAGAGCGGGAAAAGTGATAAACCTGATCCTAATCCTCTACGCGGGATCCCTTTTTGCAATAGTTTTCCTGGTAGCTCCCGTGCTTTTAAGGGTTGATATCGGAAAGGAGCTTGCGGGAAGGCTTTACGGTAAGATCCTTTGGAGGTTTTATAAGCTTTCCGCGTTGGGCTTGCTGGTATACTCTTTATTGGGCAACGTGGTCTTGGGCTTTCTCCTTTTAGCAGGCTTGATTGTCAGTATGTTTATCTCCCGGAAGGTTAAGGAAACGAAGAAAAGGTTGGGGAATATTGAAGCGATACCGTATTTTTCCCCCGAAAGGGTTAGGTTCAGAAAACTCTCTTACCTTTCCTTGACTTCTCTTTTCCTTAACTTTTTACTCTCTATTGCGATACTTTTAAAGGAGGTGTCATGAAGGTTCAAAATTACAGGGTCAACAGGCAGATAAAAGCTAAAGAGGTTAGGCTAATCGACGAAAACGGCAATCAGATCGGGATAGTTCCTTTGAGTGAGGCTTTGAGTATAGCCGAAGAGAAGGGCCTTGACCTTGTAGAGATAGCCCCACAAGCCAAACCGCCCGTTTGCAAGATTATGGACTACGGGAAGTTCAAGTATGAGATGAAGAAGAAGGAAAGAGAAGCTCGCAAAAAGCAGAGGGAGCACCAGATAGAGGTAAAGGACATAAGGATGAAGGTCAGAATAGATGACCACGATCTGCAGGTGAAGTTAAAACACATGAGGGAGTTTCTCGAAGATGGCGATAAGGTAAGGGTAAGGGTCCGATTCAGGGGAAGGGAGAACGCACATCCGGAACTGGGAGAGAAACTCTTTCAGAAGATAGTAAATGAGCTGTCCGATGTTGGCGAGGTTGAGGTTCAACCTAAAAAGGAAGGACCTTTTCTAATCTTCGTTTTGGCTCCCAAGAGAAAGAAGTAGTGAAGTTATTACCGCTGTAGCTGTTTCAACCCTAAGAATTGGGGTGGGTAATGCTACCTCTTGAAAGCCCCTTTCCTTCAGCATACACCTTTCTTCTTCGGAAAAACCTCCCTCAGGCCCTATGAGGGCACTGACTTCTTTAAATTTCACACTTTTGGGACATCTTATGGACTCTCCTTGGGGTGTGAATAGGTATCCCACTTCACCTAAAGGTCTCACCTCCTGAATTTCCAATGGATCGTTTAGTTCAAGGTAATACGCTCGGTTACTCTGCTTCATAGCCTCTTTTACTATCCTTTCCCAGCGCGGTGTTTTTTTCTTCAAGACCTCTTTCTTAGTGAAAGATCTCGAACTTAAAACGGGTGTTAGGCTAACAGCACCGCATTCGGTGGCGAGACGAACTACTTCGTCGAAATTCCCTACACTTTGAGGGACACAGACGAAGAGATGCACCCTTGTTTTAGTCTCTTGTGGTGGAGGTTCTCTTGAAAAGCTAAGAAGGGCTTTGTTTTTGTCTATATGTTCAACAACACATTCAAAGATCCTACCCTCCCAAATGATTCCTACTTTCTCACCCGGCTTTATTCTTCTTACTTTAAGGTGCTTTAGTTCCTCTCCCGATATAGTAAAGGTATTTCTCTCTTTGGAAGAGGGGAAAAAGCAATACATGAAGCGGGGCCAAAGAGCCCCGAACGGAAGTTTTTACTTGACGCTGTCTCTGAGCTCTTTGGCAGGCTTGAAGGCTACCACCTTCCTTGCGGGGATCTCTATGACTTCACCGGTTCTGGGATTCCTACCCTTCCTTGCAGCCCTCTGTTTAACGCTGAATATACCCAATTTAGGTATGGCCACCCTCTCTTCTCTCTTGAGAGCTTCGGATATAGCTGCTACAGCAGCTTTGAGAGCAGCGTCCGCCTGCTTCTTGGTGATGCCCGCCTGCTTGGCGATCTCCGCAACAAGCTCAGCTTTCGTCATAGCAAAACCCTCCCAAGAAGATTTTGAAGGCTTTATAGATAATACAGGATAGCGATCTTCTTTGCAAGCCTTAGAGTGCTGAGCATTTCCTGTAAAATTATCCAAACCGCTATGGAAAACCTGTTGATAGTAGGCGTAGGATTTATGGGAGGATCTTTAGCCCTCGCTCTTAAAAAGAGGGGCTACCGGGGCAGAGTTCTGGGACTCGACCTGGACAAAGAAGCAATAAAGATCGCTCTGGAAAAAGGGATAATAGACGAGGGCTTAGACAAGTTAGAAGATTTGAAAGGGAAAAGAATAGATACGGTAGTTCTTGCTACTCCGGTAAGGGCCTTTAGATCCGTCGCTTCTTCTTTAAAACCCTTCGTAGGCAAAGCGATCATCACGGATATAGGAAGTGTCAAGGGCAAGCTCGTGTTAGAACTTGAAGAGATATTCGGTCCTAAGTTCGTGGGAGGGCATCCTATAGCGGGAAGGGAAAAGTCAGGTGTTCTCCACAGTGACCCGGATCTTTTTGAAGGCAAAAAGGTAATCCTCACCCCCACGGAAAAAACGGACGGGGTGTGTTTGGAGAAGGTGAAGAATATGTGGACAGGCGTAGGAGCAAGGGTTGAATTCATGGATCCCTTTCTCCACGACTGGGTTTTCGGTGCGGTTTCCCACCTTCCTCACGCGGTTGCCTTTTCCCTCATAGACGCTATAGAGGAAATGTCAGATGGCGTTGATCTTTTCAAATATCCCGGTGCGGGCTTTAGGGATTTTACGAGGATAGCGGGAAGCGATCCGGTCATGTGGAGGGATATTTTCTTGGAAAACAAGGAGAACTTACTGAAAGCTATGGACGTTTACGTCAAATCCCTCGAAAAACTTAAAAAGCTCGTTGAAAACTCTCAGGAAGAGGATCTCACCGACTTCCTCGCCAAGGTCAGTAAGCGAAGGAGAAGCCTCGGATGAAAGAGATAAGAGGAAATGTTAAAGAGGTAAAAGGTGTTTTAAGGGTCCCCTCCGATAAATCTATAACCCACAGAGCCTTTATCTTCGGTGGCCTTGCTAAGGGAATCACCTTAGTCAAAGAACCTCTCAGGTCCGCGGATACTTTAGCCACACTTGGCATTTTGAAAGAGCTGGGTGTTTACATTGAAGAAGAAGGTAACGCTATAAAGATCGAAGGGAAAAACTTTAACCTTGAAGAGCCCCTAAATGTTCTTGATGCTCAGAATTCGGGAACAACCGCACGCCTCATGATGGGAGTTTTGGCTACACAA